>JBGTGJ010000136.1:0-1834 GCA_041746775.1 bacterium | reverse complement strand
CTCATAAAATTTGGCGATCGCTTCTCGTAGTTGAGGAGTACCTGCAAGTGGAGGATAGAAATTCTGTCCCGCTTGTTGCGAGGCCTCGGCGAGTGAAGCTAAAAGACAGGCTGGAGGAGGGAGGTTTGGTTCTCCAATCGAAACATCGACAAGATCAACCCCCCGTTTTTGCATTTCATTACGTTTAGCAAAGATCCCCGCGATCGGATTAGCTTCAGGGAGTCGGGTGATATAGTCGGAAAATAAAAGGGCGGGAGCTTTTCGTTGTTTGTATTCTGCAAAAGCTTTCTCTAAAATGGGTTTGAGTTCACTCTTCTTCCATGGCTTGACAACGTAATTTTGAATGTGCCCCTGATTGATCGCTTTGAGGAGAAGATCTTTATCAGAATAAGCGGTCAGAAGGACCCGGATCGTTTGCGGATGGATCTCATACATCTTTTCGCAAAGTTCGATTCCGGTCATCCCGGGCATTCTTTCATCGGAGACGATGACGGGAAATTCTTCTGTTTGGATTATTTTTAGAGCTTCTTGACCTGAAAGGGCAGTTTGGACATCGAAATCGGTTTCAAACGCCATTCGAAACGCATCAAGATTCCCCTGCTCATCATCAATGTAAAGTATTCGTTGATTCACCCCTTTTGCCTCCCACAGAAAAAATCTTCAAATTTCATTAATAATTTTCAGGTATCCTAGGGACAATTGCAATAATATATATCGCTTCAGAGACTTACTTCTTGATACAATCTTACATCTTATGTCATCGAATCCACTCATCGGTACATGGAGGCTTCATTCATTCCATTTAGTAGATGCGAACCATGTTATCCAAGATTCCTTAGGCTCCAATCCCATTGGCTATCTCATTTATACCGCGGATGGTTTCATGTCAGTTCACATGATGAGTTCCAACCGCGAACAAATTTCTCAAGAGGACTTGAGAGAGGCAAGTCCACAAGACAAAGCCAAACTGGTCGACACCTATCGGGGTTATGCCGGAACTTACCGGATCGAAGGAAACAAAGTGATACACCATGTTCAAGTAGGGATCGCTTCGAATTGGACTGGCACCGAAATGATCCGCTATTTTGAACTGAATGGAAATCGACTCACCTTAAAAGCGGCACAACCTTTACCTGGAAAAGATCAAATTCCTGTTTTAGTTTGGGAAAAAATATCGCTCGATTAACTCGCCAATGGTCGAAGCAATACTCCCGAAGGAGAAGAGGTTGATTTATCTTGTAGCTGTCCGTCGTTGATCAAAGGCTTTCCATTGACGAAACTCCAAAAGATTCCATTGGCACGTTGCACTAATCGAGGACTATTTCCCGGAAGATCGTAAACCATTTCCTGCTCTTGAGCATCGATCGTCGCCTCATTAAAAATGACTAAGTCTGCGGGCAATCCTTTTTGGATGCGGCCTCGATTCGAGATCCCTAATATATCGGCAGGCATCGAGGTGATCCGACGAACCCCTTCTTCGAGTGAAAAGATTTTCTTTTCTCGAACCCATTTGGCGAGAAAACGACTGGTCTGTCCCGCTTCGCACAACAAAGTCGCATGAGCTCCTGCATCCGAAAGAGCTAGTAGAGAATTGGGATGCTGAAGAATCGTAGCGACGGCGTCATCATCGGTGTTGAGAACAACCGCAGTGAATTCTAAATCATGATCTTGAGTTGCCAGATTGAAAAAGGTTTCTATGGGATCTAAGTTGAGGATTTGAGATGCCTCGAAAATCGTTTTTCCTACGAGGTGGTTCAAAGTCGGTTGAGAAACCGCTCGAATCTTCATGGAATTATCTTTCGATTGAATCACAAAACTTCGGCCGATCTTCTCC
>JBGTGJ010000135.1:0-11549 GCA_041746775.1 bacterium | reverse complement strand
TTGCGGAGAGATCGTTTTGAAATCAGCTGCTAAAAAAGTTCCCTCTCTGCCAATAAAATCAATGTTGGATCGAATCGCAATCTGGGCATCGTGAAGCGAGTCCCCAACAAAAAGAATTTCCTGGGGTAAAACCTGAAAGTGATCGAACACTTTGCGAAAATGAGGTTCTCCTTTAGAAAAACCGTCTTGAAAACCTAGCACCAAGTCGAACCTCGGAGCTGGCCATTGAGAGAGATATTCTTCAACGACCTCTTGGCCATTATTGGAAGAGATCACGGTGTGAATCCCTTGTTCTTGAAGGTAAGGAATCAATTGAGGAACCTCTTGGAAAAAAAGCTTATTTAAATAATCTTTGCGCTTTTTTATTTCAAAGCTATTGGCAGCGGTCGGATTAATCGGATTTTTGGGAAATAGACTTTCGAGTTGTTGAATAAAGGGAAGCCCTGAGGTTTTTAAATAGGCGGAATGGGCTTGTTGATACGTGAGGGAGTAATGCGCTTCAATAATTTTACCCGCTAACTCGGCGAACCCAGTCATTGAGTTGACCAAGGTTCCGTCGAAATCGAAAACACAAACTTTTTTTCTTTGGGAATTAAGATTGGATTGCATGAGAAGAGTTTGCTAACGATAAAAAAAGTGAATTTTGTCTGATTTGACAACGGCTTATACGGTTTTGAGTATGGCGTGTCAATGACACTTCATTAAATTTTTTGGATCTTTATGAGAATTTGCATTGACGTTCGCAGTATTAAAAACATTCCTACAGGTCTAGGGAAATACGCCTACCAGTTAGTCAAAGGGCTTGCTGAAATCGACCAGGTCAATGAATATGTGCTGTTGCAACGGACCATGATTGCCAAGCCAGTCATTGAGCAGCCCAATTTTACCTCCATCTATTTCCCCACCGATATTGATTCATTCAAAAGCATCACGCAGGTCGCAAAACTGATCAATGAACAAAAAGTCGACCTCTATCATTCACTCTATAATTTTTTACCGGAGGGACTCGATCCTAAGATTAAAGCGATCGTCACCTACCATGACTTTAGTTGGATTTTGTCTCCCGTCATCGCGCAACGTAATCTGTTGCGTGGAATGATTGTCAATATTTTCGCTCGAATCGTTTATCCGCGAACCATGAAGCGAGCTCGCCATGTGATCTGCATTTCAAAAAACACCCAAGCAGACCTTCACCGACTCTATCCTTACCCATCGACACAATCTTCGGTGATCTATCACGGTGTTGATCTTAATCAGAGAAAACAAGGGGAAATCAGAAAAGAAATTGTCGCGTGGCAAAATCGTCAATACATCTTACAGTTGGGAAATACTCGAGCCTATAAAAATCCGATTGGGACATTAAAAGGTTTGGAAAAAATCAAAGAGGAATATCCTAATTGCCAATTGATTTATGTGGGTCGAGGAGATGGCATTCTCAAAGTAATGGAATATGCCAAACGATATGACTTGGCGGATCGGATCCATCATCTCCAACAATTGTCAGATGCTGAGGTTTACTTTCTTCTACAACACGCCCAACTGCTTTCTTTCCCCTCTCTCTATGAAGGATTCGGACTTCCAGTGGTCGAGGCGTATCAGGCAGGATGCCCGGTGTTGTGTTCGAATATTAGCGCGCTGAAGGAGATTGGTGAATTCGCTTCTTGTCAAATCGATCCCCATTCTTCTGATTCGATTGCAGCAGGGATGCGACGAATTCTCAGTGACCCTGTTTATCGGCAAAGTTTAATCGAGCAAGGAAAGAAAATGGCAGACCAATTTCGTTGGAGTCGAGCCGCTAGTGAAACATTTTCAGTCTATCAGCGAGTCTATCATGAAGAGTGAGAGAAAATTTCTTTTTGACCCAGATTTTTCTTTTCAAACCCTGCCGCTAAGATAAGTCCGACAAAATTCCAAAACAACATCCTCATTCGGCGAATAATTTGAATCGAACTTCCAATGGCTGGATTCAAGTGAAATAAAGCAAAAACCGCTGCAAACGCCCCTTCCAGTACACCAATCGAACCCGGAACAAAGACAAAAACCATATTTATTACCAAGGTCATCGAGGCGAGCAGATAGCATTGAAGCATGGTGAGGGGATTTCCGACCAAGTAGGCGATCAAATAGATTTCAACTACTCCGAGAATTCTGCAACAAAACTGTAAACTCAGTGAAAGTAAAAAGTGTCCTTTCTTGTTTTTATAAAATTCAGAAATGTAAGTATCGATTTCTGTAATGTGCTGCAAAGTTTGAGGGGTAAATTTCTTAATTCTCAATTTTTTTAATAACCCAACAAAAAAGTTCAACAGCCCCTGATGAGAGCGAATATAAAGAAAAATGCACCCTCCGAGAATGACAGACAGACTGACCAATAAACCAACTTTGAGTGGCAATGGAAAGTTAAACGTCTTAAAGAACAAAAAAACACCCGCGATCATAAAAAGCGCCATGGCAAGGCTTTGCAGGGTGCGATCAACAACAACTGAGGCAGCACTTTGGGTCACCGAAAATTTCTTTTTTAATAGTAGGATCCGAACCGGATCACCTGTCCCCCAACCTAATGGGGTTAAAGTATTGACCATCTCACCAATCAATTTGATTTCCATCAATTTCCAATAACTGACATGAGAAGCCCCCCCTTTAAGAATCAGTTGCCAAGCCCAGACTCCTAGCACCGTAATGAAAAAACTTAGCTCAACAATGTAAAAAGATTTAAAACCGACTTTCTTGAGGTGGGATAAAATTTCGGCAGGCCCAAGTTTATAAACAAGGTAAGCAAAAAAGAGCAGTCCCAAAAACAGGAATAGCACTTTTATTTTCTTCATGAAACCTGGTGATTTTAATAATCGGATCATTAAGGGGCCGGTTCAAAGCTTTTTTCAACGATCGCTTTTTTACCTTTAAGGTTTTTAAGCGTGATGAAGGAGAGAACGATGGCTACAGCCGATGTACCCACGGCAGCAAACACCACAATCGCCTCCGCAAACCCCGCGACCCCAAGAACAAAGAATAAGAAAGCAAAAAAGTCTTTCTTCACCAAAAATTTGCCGTAGTAAAGTAGCTTTGCCACAATAGGATTTTTTAGTTTTTTTGAACTGACCACTTCTTTTTCATAGGTCACTAACGATGCCTTCGAATTTTTCTGCTTCACCAGATAATTAATCATGATGCTGAGCAATATAGCAAAAGAGACGAGGGACAATTTTGCCAGGGTGACGATCCAGACCGCTTGAGTTTTTTGAAATAAACCATAAGCGACCCCAGTGATGAACATGACAAAGGAAAGGTTATCTCCAAAAGTATCAAACCATGCACCAAACCGAGTCGACTTATTCCCCAATTTGGCCACTTCTCCGTCACAACCATCGAGGATCGAGACAAGTTGAAAAAGCAATCCTGCTATGCAGACATTCCAATAACTTCCACCACTTGCGGCCACCAGCCCTGCCAACAAACCCAACAGCAAGTTAACAAGAGTAATTTGATTAGGGGTGATTCTCCAACGATGTAAATAGATACTAATCGGAAGCGAGATTCTCTTATTGAGGTGCTTCGCAATCACACCGCTAGTGCCAGAAATAATCTTGGCGCATTGCAACTTCTCATTTTCTTTGAGTTTGATGAGGTTTAAGGGAAAACTAAAACGAATCGCTTCGGACTTTGCCACAATCCTCTCCTTAAAAATCAATTGATGGAATGATGGGAAGGGGGCTTTATACTTTTCTAAGCCTCCAGTGTCAACCAGAATACCTTTTTAAATCGGACATTTAACTGAATGTCTTCATTCTCATCCTCTCTCCTTGGCAAGAAGAGGGTCTGGGTGAGGTAGAGCGTCGCTTAAGTAATAATTTCGAATTCCAGCTCTCGCCAAATCTACCTCACCCTAGCCCTCTCTTTGCAAAGGAGAGGGGAAAAACACGGTGAATGTCTATTGATTCAAAGAGGATGGGTGAGATATGGCGGCAATCCCCAAGCAAAAGGAATTCTCATGAAAGAAATCTCTCGCGGAGCAGCCGTCAATTTTATTGGCAATGTATTGCGGTTATTCCGTGTCTTATTCATCTTTTTAGCCGCTTGGCTTTACGGTGCCGCTGACTTTGGAGTTTATGTTTTAACCTGGGCCACCGCTGAGATCCTGCTGCGCTTCTGCACCTTAAGCCTGGAAAAAGGACTGCTCTTCGACCTCTCTTATCTGTTTACCGAAAATAAAGAGAAGGAACTCTACAGCAAAATCGCCTCTTCGATCAAACTGACCTTCGCCCTCTCGCTGCTGACCAGCATTGGTCTAGCGATTTATTGTCATTTCTTTACGGATGGAGAACAGATGCGGCGAAATCTTTATATCGTCGCGATGATGCTTCCGGTTTATTGCGTCACGACCATTCTGATCCATTGCACGATGGGTCTGAAAGAGATGAAATATAAAGTTCTGATTCGTGATGGAGCTGAACCGCTCTTATTAGTTTTAGGAATCTTTGTTTTCTCTTTCTTTCCTCATCTAAAACCGTACGGCATCATCCTCGCTCACAGCCTTGCCACTTTAGTGACCTTTTTTCTCTCCTGTTATGTATTAAAAAAATATATCTCATTTGAAAAACTTTGGCCCTATCTTGCGTCCTCGCATCGCTACTATGAATTGATGCGCTACTCACTTCCGATTTTTTCCGTCGAAATCTTTGATGTGCTACTTTTTAGAATGGACCTCTTCTTATTAGGAGGGGTGTTGGGAACCGGATCATTGGAAGAGAAAAAGCTGCTTGGAATCTACGGGCTGGCCAAACGAGTCTCTCGCTCTCTTATTCATACTAAAAACGCTTTTGATCCGATCTTCCTCTCCGTGACCTCCGAGGCATTTCTGAAAAAAGATCAAGAAAAGGCGTGGAAATCCACTCAATACAGCACGGAAAAGCTACTATTTTTGAACGTCGCCTTTGTCATCACCCTGCTCTTATTTGGCCGTGAGGTGATGCACCTATTTGGAGAAAAATCGGATGCGATCGATTTCTTCTCATTTTTCTTTTTGGTGATGGGGCAGTTCTTCTATTCCACCTTTGCCTTGGTCATCTACTTTTTGATCATCACCAAAAACTATCGCAGGTTTTTGCTCACCTATCTCGCTTTGTTGACGGGAACAGTTTTGGTAGGCCCTTGGATCGTGAAACATTATCAAATGAAAGGGGCTGCGCTGATCTCTGGGTTATCATATTCACTCGCCGTCATGAGCGCTCTCGTGGAGGTTTTTCGCATTCAACTCCGATCGATCTTCTCTAAAACCAGTTTGAGAATCTTGATCGCCAGCGTTTTGGCCATTATCGTGGCATTAGCGATCAAAAATTATCTTTCTTTAATCCATAACTATTATCTCTCCCTTGCCTTTTCTTTCATCCCCTGTTTAGGGGTTTATTTCTTGATCAACTTATTCCGTATTCCCAAAGCAAAATCGTTTTCATGACGCAGATAAAAAACAAAATTAAGGTGTTAGTCGTGATCCCCCATCTTCATCAAGGAGGGGCGGAACGTCAGGTGAATTATCTCGTCGAGAACTTGGATGAGAATCGATTCGAAGTTCACATCGGATATTTTTATAATCAGGATATTTTTTTTAAAGGGCTGGTGGCTAGAAAAAACTCACACCTGATCGGGAATGGGGATGGAAAGGGGCTCTCGACTCTGCGCGATTTCGTCCGCAAGGTAAAAAAAATCAATCCCGATATCGTCCATCTCTATACTCAAAGGGGAAATTTCATCGGCGGGGTTGCAAGTTATTTTTTAAATATTCCGATTTTGATATTCTCAATGCGCAGCGCCAACAATCGGCCATGGAATCACGTCATGTATCGTTTATTGCGAGGCCGACAAAATCTGACGATTGTCAATTCGCATGGAATTCGGAAGGAGCTGTTAGGCAAGGCCGGTTATCGGGAAAAAGATATTTTGGTGATCCACAACTTTTTAGATACACAAAAATTCCAACCGATTCCCCATTTTGATCAACAAGAGGCACGCAAAAAATTCAAATTCCCCGAACATGGATTACTCATCGCCAGTATCGGCCGAATCTGCTCGCAAAAAAACCAGATTGCGACACTCCGGGCACTAGCCCTCTTAAGAGATCAAGGGATGATTCCACCTGATTTCCATCTTCTGTTGATTGGAAAATGTTACCATTCGAAGTACGATCAAAAAGTAAAAAAGCTGATCCAAGCCCTCAACCTTCAGTCTCTTTGCTCCATCCGTGAACCTGTGGAAGATGTGATTTCACTTTACCAAGCGGTCGATGGGATCTTTCAACCCTCCAAATACGAAGGGCTTTCTAACGCCGTGATTGAATCCCAAGCGTGTGGGACGATAGCCGCACTTTCACGAGAGGGGGATAACGACCACTTAGTGCGAGCGGGAGAGACCGGCATTTCTTTTTCGATCAAGTCAGATCAAACCACCGCGGAAGGGTTGAAACAGTTGATTCATCTCTGTCTCAATCGAGAATTAAAGGAAAAAGTCAGCCGACAAGCGAGACAAGAGGTGGTGGAACGATTTAGTGTGAAGAGAGAATTAGAAAAATATCAGAATCTTTACGAAGAGCTGATGCAGAAATTTTCAGGAAAGCTTACCAAAGATTTTTTTCCTTCCCAAACTGACGTACTCAAAACCTAACTCTGTCATTTGAGCCGGAGAAAAGATATTTCGGAGATCGATCATCAACGGTTTTTTCAAAATCTCTTTGATTCGAACCAGATCCAAAAAACGGTAAAGATCCCAATCGGTCATCACGCAAACCGCATCCGCCCCTTCACAAGCCTGATAAGGATCTTCACAATACAGAATATCAGGAAGCAATTTTCGTGCTTCTTCAATTCCTATCGGATCATGAGCCTGAATTTTGATCCCTCTCTCAAGTAATGCAGGAAGAATCGTCAGCGCCGGTGCATCTCGCATATCATCCGTATTCGGCTTAAAAGTTAAACCTAGCACCGCCAAAGTTTTCCCAGCTTCCGAACCTCCAAGCGCATCGCGAATCTTTTTAACCATCCTTGCCTTCTGCGCATGATTCACCTCGACGACCGTTTCAACAATACGAAGCGGTGCACCATGCTCTTGAGCGATACGAAGAAGTGCGGTCGTGTCTTTTGGAAAACAGGAACCACCATAGCCAGGACCAGGATGAAGAAATTTGGGACCAATTCGATGATCCAAACCAACCCCCCGCGCGAGTGCATCGACATCCCCTCCGACCGCTTCGCATAGATTACTCATTTCATTGATAAAGCTGACCTTCGCTGCAAGAAAGGCGTTGGCGGCATATTTCGTCAACTCAGCGGTTTCAAGATCAGTAAAAAGGATCGGGGTTTTTGTAGATAAAAAGGATTGGTAAACTTTTCTCAGAACTTCCTCAGCACGCGGAGCATCGACACCCAGAATAATCCGATCGGGTTGCATAAAATCTCGGATCGCCTCCCCTTCCCGTAAAAATTCAGGATTGGAAGCGACATCAAACTGAGCCTTGGGATTGGATTCCAAAATCAATCGCCGTACTTCCCGAGCTGCTCCCACCGGCACCGTCGATTTATTTACCACGATGGAATACGAGTTAAGAAAAGGGGCCAACGAGCGCGCCGCTTCATAGACATAACTCATATCGGCGTAGCCATTACCACGACGGGAAGTGGGGGTTCCAACCGCGATAAAAATCACTTCGGAATTTGGAATGGAATCGGACCAGGAGGTAGTAAAGGTGATCTTTTTTTCTTTGAGATTCTTTTTAAGTAAATCTTCTAACCCAGCTTCATAGATTGGGATTTTTCCTTGAGTGAGGGAATCAATTTTCTTCTCATCCAAATCAAGACAAACGACATCATGCCCTAGCTCGGCCAAACAAGCGCCGCTGACCAAACCGACATATCCAGCACCGACGATGGTGATCTTCATAAAGAGGAGTCATCATCATAAAAATGAGGGGAAAACAATCGTGAATTTCCCTAGGTAGGGACCAAGCAATGCGTCCTATTCTTCTTGAAAACTAGCAAGATCAAGAAACGGCTCGGTCACTTCGTCGGCACTCCAAAATTCGGTACCTGGTTGGTAGGAAAGTAGGTCTTGAATCTCTTCTTGATTGACCGGGATTGGTTCAAAAGAGTGAGAAACTGGGATGGTCGGTTTTTCTAAAGCTTTTACCTCGACCTCTTCCATGTCTTGCAGCATCCACTCGATCTTGAATCCTTGTGGAGTGGAAGCACATTGGTAGAGATCTAGTGGGATCGGATTGAGATAAGAGAGGAATGATTTTACTTCAGGACGAATCTCTAGCGAAAATAACACGAGGTGGATCTTCCAGAGTGAGACATCAAATTGACTTCCGAACAGATGATGAAAGAGCGGGCGATTTCGCTGAATCCAGTCGTAGTCGAGAATCATCTGTGAAATAAAATCAAGACTACACTCCCGCTTCACCCAAACAAAGGTTAATTCTTTCCCTTCACTCAATAAAATTCGGTCGACGTTGGATTGCCCTTCACGAATCGGAAAATTTTGGTCTAATTCTTCAGAAGAGGCGCGGATTTTTTCAAGCAATGATGGCAGTTCTTGGTAAAAACTGTCGAGAGGGGGAACCGAATATGCGCTCAGCAGTTTATTCATGCGATTGTTGATCCAGAATGGCGAAATAGGATGGATAGGGGGTTGATTTTTCTTGTTCTCTTTCCCAAGCGCGGTAGCGTGCGTAGATTTTTGATTCGATCCCTTTCAAACAACTCGTCACAAAAGAACGAGGATGCGAAATGACCGCTGGTTTTTGAATGGAAATCGAATGCAACAAATAACGATCGAAAGGAATATACCCTAGATAATTCAGGCGAACATGCTTGAGATGTTTTTGAATGGTATGTCGTAATTTTTTTAAGGCTGCTTCCCCTTCTTCTTTGTCTTTCACTCGGTTGAGCACCACCTGAATCTCCACCCCTTTTTTCTCCCCATTACCGGAGACACACTTCACTAACCCGTAGGCATCGATCAATGCAGTTACTTCAGGATTGGTCACCAAGATGACTTCATGAACCGGGCTAAGGAGTCGAAGAATTTGAGGAGAGATCCCCGCCGCTAAATCGATGAGGATGACATCGTAATCAGGCTCTAGAACACCTAAATCTCTAGCCAGTGCTTGGACATCGTAATTTTCGAGATTGGAAAGATGCGAAGAACCCATCCCACCTGGAATCAGATGAACCCCTTCTGGCCCCTCGAGAATGACATCACGGATCCCTTTTCTTCCGGTCAACACATCCTCAATATCGCCGTGCGGCTGAATTCCGAGCAGAAGATGATCGTTGGCCAGACCAAAATCGGCATCGAGGATCAAAACCCTTAAGTCCCGACGTTTGAGGTTAATAGCTAGATTAATGGTGAAGGTGGTTTTACCGGTCCCCCCTTTTCCACTGGCGATACCGATCACTTTACATTGCGCAGGCGGGGTAGAAACTTTGACAGGCTTGGTTTTGGTGCCAAGCTCGAACGGAATGACAAACGCTTTGCCTCGTCCCACAGACTCTTCCACTTGTCGCACTGAACTTTCAAAAACTAGATCCATAGCCCGCTAGCTCGCTCTGCTGAACTGTTGTAGCTTTGAGGAAATAAAAAAGAGCCCTCTCCTGTCATCAAACTTATTCAAATGCAAGAGAGATTAAGCCTAATAATCCAAAAAGTGCCTCACGCTGGTGACCGTCACCCCTTTTTTAAACAGGAGCATTCCCCGAATCATAAACGCCGTCTGGTTGTGCAATAACTGTTGCCACCATTTTGCCGCAACAAATTCTGGAAGCACCACGGTGATCAGTTGATCTTTCTCTTCGGCTTGAAGCTTATCAATATAATCGAGCAATGGTTGAATGACAGAACGGTAGGGGGATTCCAAAATCACCAGTGGAATATCAATACACCACTGATCCCAGATCTCCTTCATTTTTCTCACACGATCTTCGTCCAATGCGATGTAGACCGCTCGCACATCATCAGAAATTGACAATGCATAACTGATGGCGCGAACCGTCCCTTTATGAAGCGCGGAAACGGGGATGATCACTCGATGAAGTTTTGGAGGAAGCAGATCCACTAATTCAGGATGAAGCTGTTTAGTGATTTCTTTGTAATGTTGATGAATCGCAAGAAAACCAAAAATGAGTATCGGAATAAAGACAACCACCATCCAGGCACCATGGGTAAACTTGGTCGCCGCAATAATCGTGAGTGCCAAAAAAGTTGCGGTTGCCCCGACACCATTGATCAGCACGCGGTAAAACCAGCCGCGGGATTTTAGCTTGATCCAATGAACCACCATTCCTGATTGAGAAAGAGTAAAAGAGATAAATACCCCAATCGCATATAAAGGGATCAGGCGATGGACATTGGCATTAAACAAGACAATTAAAAAACCAGCTGCAAATCCCAACAAAATAATCCCGTTAGAAAAAGCCAGACGATCCCCCATATTACTGAGTTGCCTCGGAAGATAACTGTCTCTTGCCAAAAGTGAAGCGAGTCTCGGAAAATCGGCAAAGCTTGTATTGGCAGCCAGGATAAGAATCATCGCGGTCGCCGCCTGCACCAAATAGTAGAGAATCCCCCCACCGAAGACATTGCGGGCAATCTGACTGACGACGGTTTCATTCTCTTTAGGAAGGATATGATAAAATCTTGCCAACTCCGTGATGCCGATGAAGAGCACCAGCAGAATCAATCCCATCCAGATAAGGGTGGTACTGGCATTTTTCGAGTCCGGTTTTTCAAAAGCAGGAACCCCGTTTGAAATTGCCTCCACACCGGTCAACGCAGCACATCCCGAGGAAAAGGCACGCAATACCAAAAAGATTGTTAGTGGGTGAACTGCCTCGACCATTTTGGCCTCTTCGGAAGGAACTGAAAAATCTCCAAGAAAATATTTATAAAATCCAACTGCCAGCAACGCAAAAAAGCTAACGACAAAAAGATAGGTTGGAACCGAAAAGATCGCCCCCGACTCCTTCACCCCCCGAAGATTGGCGAGCACAATTAAAACAATAAAGAAGATACACAAGGCGATGCGATGTTCAAAAAGCGAAGGGAATGCGGAAGTAATCGCCGCTACTCCCGAGGCAATACTAACTGATACGGTGAGGATATAATCGGTCAACAAGGAGGCCCCAGCAATCAATCCAGGGTATGTCCCCAAATTTTCTTTGGCGACAATGTAAGCCCCTCCCCCTGAAGGATAGGCGTGGATTGTCTCACTATAAGAACTGATCAAAATAATCAGAAGTATTCCGATCGCGATCGCGATCGGAAGAGAAAGATGCACCGCCGCCATCCCGGCCGTCACCAGCACAAGAAGAATTTCCTCTGTCGCATAGGCAACCGAGGATAAATTGTCGGAGGAAAAAACCGCCAGGGCAACCTTCTTGGACAATCGCTGTTCGTGAATTGCCGCAGTTTCCAGTGGGGGACCAAGGACCAGTTGTTTGAGGGTTTTTAGCATGGATTAATATAAATAAGCGGGAGACGGGTCTCGAACCCGCGACCCTCAG
>JBGTGJ010000134.1:0-18823 GCA_041746775.1 bacterium | reverse complement strand
GCGCCGCCAAAATCTTGGGCGGTGAGGTTTTTGGATTGGATCGCCGTTCCCATCGCACCGTCGAGCACCAGAACACGATTTTCTAAGGCACGGTTTAGTTTCTCTATTTGTTGGATTTTGTTATGCATGCTAATCGCTTGACTTTATCACCAATAACACCAAGTTTTACAGCTATTTATGGAGCATAAGCTTTTCAAATCGCGATGGAGCAAGGTTCTCCTCGTTCTGTCGCTTATTTTGATCATTGGAGGGACCTCCCTCTATTATCTTATTCAATCCCCTCGCTTCATCCGTTTTGCGATTGAGCAAGTCAATCGACGTATCTCCGGAGATCTTTCCTATAGTTATTGGAAACTTGATTTTGAAAGAAGAAATCTCAGCATCCGGGACCTGATTTATTTTAACCAAAACAAAGAAAGGGTTTTTTCGATCGATCAACTCGACTTAAATTTTAGCTTTGGAAGTGTCTGGAAGGGGGCGGTCGCGATTGATCGATTGTGGATTGGAAGAGTCGATATTGATCAACGAAAGTCAGAAAAAAAGCTGACCCCTTCTTCATGGCGCTCCATTTTGCGCGGAGTATTAAAGCGTGTTTTTATTGAAAATAGTTTGATTCGAGAATTTAACGTTGCACTGCTCAATGGAGACACCTTCCATTTTGAAAACATTCAGCTAATTCTTACTCCACAGCATCGACAGAAACAGCAGGTCAAGGTTTGGATTCAAAATTCTCGAATGGAGCCGGCCGATCTCAAAATTCAAACCGGCGCACTTTTTTTCCAAGGAGAACTCAAAATCCCTCTCTTCGAAGACTTTACCTTTTTTGTCAGTGAAGCGGAAGGAGGGCTTGCCCTTTCGGATGTTCAAATTGGCAAACTTCCCCCCAGCTCGTTCCGCAGTCAGTTCAAAATTGGTGGCGAGGTGCTTTATCTGATCAACGGCTGGCTGATCCATCCTGAGGGGAGTCTCCGAGTCGATGTCGATTACATCCCGAAAAAATCGACTTATAAAGTGGATCTCAAAACCGCTCGCCCATTTCCGTTTCGTGCGATCCCGTCGATTTCTCAGCGATTGATCAAGACGTTCGACACTTTTGATTTGAGTCTTCGAGCGGAGCTGAGTGGGTTTAAACTCGAAACGATGGATGGAAAAGTGAACCTCGATCTCAAGACACTGGGCAACCATGCCAATCCACTTACCCCCGAAAACAAACTCCATCTTGAAGGGAAGATGAAAAAAGGGGAGCTCAATTTAGATGAATTTGAAATCACCTCGGCGAAGACGAAGATCAAGGCGTCAGGAAAGGTCGATTTTTCCAAGCAACGATTTGACGTGAAGATCAACACCACCGAGTTCGACCTTATCACGCTGCTAAGTACGTTGACGGAGCTTGATCTCAGAGGGTACGCCGATGCGGAAGGGACGATCCAAGGACCATTCAAAAGTCCTGAGTTTTCCGTCAAGGCGCACGGCAAAGAGGTGGCCTATAGTTTTTTACACTTTGGTGAAAGTGCCGGGCTCTTCGAAATTAAAGATGGCAATCTCTCCTATGAAGGAGGGGCTCCAAGTGGGGTTGGATATACTGCCAACGTCCGAGTAAAAACGGAAAATATTTATCATCGCAATAAACACACCGTTCTCAAAACCGATTTTCAAAACCTGCAGGCCACCAACCTGCTCGACAATCCAGAGATCACCGGAAAAGTGGGAGGGATTTTTGAGTTGGAAGATTTTGCCGAAAAATCTCCCACCGGAAATCTCAAGGCAAAGATCGATGATTTTTTGGTCTATGGTTTTAACTTGGGACCGGTCGAGGCGGAGGGGAAATTAGGAGATAAAAAATTTATTATCTCACCACTCACCTTCCAACCTCCAAAAATCGATAAGATGCAAGTGCCCCAGGAAGTAGTTTTCTCCTTCGACGAAAAAGGGGTTCAGGTCAAAGGAGAGGTTTTACCGGGGTTATCGATGGATGGGCATTACACCTATGCTGGTCCTAAAAAGTTTTTCGTCGATGCGACGGCGCAAAATCTCGATCTACGCCCCATTTGGGCCGCTCTGCTGTTGCCGCCGATCGAATCTTATACCGACGGGAAAATAAAGCTGGCCTTGGGGATCCAAGGGGCCCCTTCTGAGATTGATCTCGAGATGAGTCGTTTTGTGATCCCTTTGGAGGGAAACGAAGTCACGTTGGCAGAACCGCTGCGCATTTCGATTCGTCCTCCCAAAATGATTTTTCAAAAAGCTAGATTTCTTTCGGCGGGAAATGTTTTTTCAGTCGACGGGTCTTATACATTCGATGGTCCCATGGACCTACGCCTAACTGGAAGAGCAAATCTGGGGATCCTTAGTTATTTTCGTGAGATTTTTCGAGAAGCGGAGGGATTTGCCGACTTAGATCTTCGAGTCACTGGGACCAAACAAAAACCACAGGCGTTGGGGGAGATCAACTTTTCCGATGCTTCACTCACGCTGCGACTCGTGCGAGGAAGGATCGAAAACCTTCATGGAAAAATTAAGCATACTGGACAGGCGCTGCTCTTCGAAAATCTCACCGGAACGATGGCGGAAGGGGATATTACCCTCAATGGTCGTGTCGATCTCGATCAGCTGAAGCCAAAGTATTTTGATCTCGAGATCAAGGCCCGAGAGGTGGCGATCTCCGAACCTGCGGTCTATAAACTGATCTTAAGTGGAGATCTCCTTTTCAAGGGGGGGGCTGATAGTCCGGTGCTCTCCGGCGATATTTTTATTACCGAGGGGAGGTATAGCCGCGATTTCCAGATCACGCAGTTTATCGTGAAACCAAAGGCAAAGCTGCTTCCCGAAGAGCCGAATCCTTGGCTAAGTAAGATCCAACTCGCACTGGGGATCAAAAGTTCCGGAGATTTAGCGATCAAAAACAATGTTGCTGAAATTTTTATGATCGCCGATCTCAAACTTTCTGGACCTGCCGAAAGTCCCAAAGTGCTAGGGGAGCTTCAGGTGGTCGATGGAGAGGTTCATTATTTTAAAATCAATTTCGAAAGCGCCCGAGGGTTTGTCGATTTTCGTAGTCCGAAGGAAGAGCCTTATGTAGACATCACCGCCAGCAAAGAGTTTCTAGAAAGCTTTGGTACCGTCACCGTCGGGGTGAATGTGCAAGGGTTTTTGAATAATTTGCAGATTAATTTTTCCAGCGATGCGGGGCTTAACAAGCGGGAGATTTTGTCACTGGTCTTTACCGGCGCGCTTCCGGGGGAGGGGAGAAGTTTGAGTGGAGGAGAGATCGCCGGAGCGGTCGTTGCCTCGCAGCTATCCGGAATCTTATCGCGACATGCTTCGTTAGATGTCTTTCGGCTCGAGTCGACTGATCCCGAAAATCTCCGCGGGAACAACACCGGCACCTTAAGCCGACTCGTCGTGGGTAAACGGTTGACGGAGAGATTTACTATAGAATTTAAAACCGACCTGGGCTCCGATGACCCGGCCCAAGGGGTGCAGATGGAGTATTTGTTACTCGACAATGTTTTAATCAAGGCTTCTCAATTAAGTGACGGGTCATTTGATCTCAACCAAACCTTGCGTTGGCGCTGGTTTTAAAAGGTCTCAATTGTGCGCAGTTATTTCCTTAAAATTTTTATTTTAGTTTTAGTGGCGATTCTGCCGATTCCAACGCTTTTGGCCGAAGAGCCAGAAGCCAAAGAACCAGAACCGGTGGTGACCTCTTACTTTCCTGAATCGTTACCTGAAACAATCCCTTTGTTAGAAGGGGCGCTCCCTCCCGTCCCCTCCGCAGAGACCGAACCGCTCGGTCCGATCCTAAGCGTCAGTTTTTCAGGACTTCATGCCTATTCCGAAGAGGTTGCCCGGGATTTAGTCTCGTTGGATGTGGGGGAAATTCTTACTCGGCAAAAGTTAGAAAATTCCATCAACACCTTAAGAAAGTGGGGGGTGTTTGTCGATGTCGAGGTATTGGTGGAATATCTGGAAGAGGGGATTCGACTCACCTACGAGGTCAAAGAGGGGTACATCATCAAAGACATCTCGATCAGTGGAAACTATCCCTTACTTGACCGACAGGTCAAACGGACCCTCTTTTTGGTGCCGGGGCAGATTTACGATAATGCCAAACTTCCCGAGCAGCTCGACCGTCTGGCCAAGCTTTATGAGCAAGAAGGATTTAAAGAAACTTCGGTTTTAGCGATCGAAGATTATGATGAGCCGAATCGGGAAGTGAAGTTAAAACTTAAAATCGAAAAAGGGATTACTTATCGGTTGAGAAATTACGATGTGAAGGGGAACACTTTTTTAAACCCGCGCCGAATCCGAACCATTATTTTCACTTACAGTCACTACAAACCTCGCACGATTAAAAAAGATTTAAAGAAGATCCAAAATATCTACAAAAAGAAAGGGTTCGTTCGAGCACGCGTCCGCTTGGAGGGGGAACATTATGATCGCGAGGCGAAAAAGGTCGATATTGAAGTGTTGATCCGACAAGGGGACCGAATCAAGGTGGTATTTTCCGGCGACAAACATTTCTCCAATCGAAAATTAAAAAAGAATATCACTCTTTATGAAGATGGTGACTTTGATGAATTTGAATTGGAGGCGAGCCGAAAGAAACTGGATCGGTTTTATCGTGAACGTGGCTTTGAAGAGGTTCAAATCAGTGTCGAGAAAGAAAAGATCGCCGATCACTATTACCAGATCACTTTCAACATCAACTCAGGTCCACAACGAGAGGTAAAAAAGATCGAGATTCAAGGGAATGAAGCGATTGAAGATGATAAGTTGAAAGACTTGATCCAGACCAAAGAAAGTAAACTTTTTGAAAGTGGATATTATTTACCGGAGCTCTTTGAGGCGGATCTCAAAGCGATTCAAGGGGAGTACCGTCGTGAGGGATATCTCAATGCCCATATCGAAAAATGGGACAAGCAATACATAACGGATAAAAAAGTGAAACTGACCGTGCACGTCAATGAGGATGGGCTCGCTAAGGTTCAAAATTTGCAAATCGACGGACTTCCTGATGCGCGAAAGCAGGATGTATTTTCACGACTCCAGTGTCGCCCCGGAAATCCCTACAGCATGGAACGACTCGAGGAGGATATCCAGCTCATCCTACTCAATCTTTCCAACCACGGTTATCCCTACGCCAAAGTGACTCAAGACACGAAGCGGGCCCAAGATCAGCTTTACAATATTCATCTCCAAGTCAATCTGGGGGAACATGTCACGATTGGAAGAGTCCTGTTTGTCGGAAACGCTCTCACGGATGAAAAAACATTGCGCAGAAATATGCGCTTCAAAGAGGGGGATGAATTTTCGACGCAAAAGATTTTGCAATCCGAGCTCAATATTCGCCGGTTGGGGGCATTTGATGCGGTGAGTGTGGAGACGTTGGGGTTGGCAAATCTTGAAAAGGTGGTTCATTCTGTCGTTCGTGTGCAGGAGAAAAAGAGCAAGATCCTTGACCTCGAAGCAGGTTACAATACGGACGAAGGTTTCCACGGCGAGTTGATTTACAATAAACTCAACATGTTTGGCTCTGGCAAAAACGGCAACATCAAACTGCGTGGTGGACAGGAGATCGGGCGAGTTGAAGTCAACTACATTGACCCTCGTCTCTACGGAACTTCTCTACAGTTCCTCAGCGGTATCTTTGCCGGCGTGAATCGACGCCCCTTCTTTGAAGATTTTGAAGCGGGGGCCTTTGGCACTTTGTTTAAAAACTTTAGCACTCACTTGAGCGCTTCGACGCGTATGGATTTTGAATATATCGACTTTAATGAAAGCAAAACGATTGCGGCAGAATTAGGTCCTCGAGAATCAGGGATCGACAGCACAATTCTCACCACTAATTTTCAAGTGACCTATGATGCGCGAGATAATTTTGGAAATCCGAAAAAAGGGTATTTTCTCAACGGAGGATTTTCCATCTCTAATCAGTTTATCCAGGCCAGTGGCAATTATTTCACCCTCGAGTCACAACTAGGCTATTGGTATAGCCCGATGTCTCGAATCACTTTTGCCAATGCGTTCCGCGTTGCAAAAATTATCCCGGTTCCTTCAGGCACGGTCGTACCCGCGGACGATCTGCTCTACCTCGGTGGAGATGATACAGTGCGAGGTTTTGATCAGGATGCGATCTTGCCGCAGGGGGGATTATTTTCGATGGTCTACAATCTTGAATTACAGATGCGCATCTTCGGAAATTTCCTAATCGTCGGATTTCTCGATACCGGTGTCGATGTGGTCGATATCAGCTCGGTGAGCCCAGGCGCCTTCCGCTTCGGCGCTGGCCCGGGGATCCGTTACGCCACACCGGTTGGTCCGATCCGTCTCGACTATGGATTTAATCTCGATCCGAATCCGGGGGAACCGAGGAGTCGGTTGCATTTTACATTTGGGTATTTCTTTTAGAGTATCGCCCCCGCTTGGGTTAAGAAAGTACCTCTCAAGATTTTTAGTCTCTGAGAAAAATACCTCAAAGGAGATGCTTTTTCTTAAGGCGATTTTGACCTCTTCGACCATTTTGGGTGTAATATATTTAAAGCCATTCTTCCCGAAGGTTAAATAAGCAGTTTGTGCCAGGTTAATGACCATTTCAAATCCTGAGCGACGAACCGCTTCCGCTGTTTCTGGAGATAATTCTAGCGAATCAATTTTCTGATAGAGTCTTTCATTCAAATGCTTTGATCGAGGTCAGATCGTAGGTACTGATTTTTTTCAGCTAATTTTGTTTTGATTTCATGAATAGCAGCTTCATCAAAGACGCGAGATAAATCTAATTCAGTATATCCGACTAATTGTTTTTCAAATTGGATACCGGCTTTCCAAAGCAGAGGTCCAACGCGCTTTGACCATGGAATCTCAAAAACACTGTTGTCCGGATCTTCTGGCCGTTCCCAATCGATCTTTATTCCCAGAGTTGATTGGTTATTTTCCAAAATATTTTTAATTTTAGCGATACTAATCTCGTAGGGGCGAAACCTTGTGTTCGCCCGTCTCCACGGAGCAACGCGAAATACGGGCGATCACAAGGTTTCGCCCCTACGGATATTAGGAATATTGTGATTATCAGTGGGAATTGGGAAAAGTTGTGGGGGAAATCGGCCTATTCGGTGACAAATTCAAATTCCACTCGGTGAAATCGGACCCGGTCCCCATTTTTGAGAGGGCGGGAAGTGCGTTGGCCAGGGGGGATTTTTTCGCCGTTCAAAAACGTTCCATTCTTACTGTTCAAATCCTGTAGGTAATAGTTTTCCCCCTCCAAAAAAATCGCGGCGTGGTTGCGACTGATATACGGGTCTTTGATGACCAAGGTGGCAAGCCGCTCATCCCTGCCGATCAAAAGGGGACCACGGTGGAGTAAGAGTGGGACCTCCAGTTTTTTCCGAATGAGTCGTGGGCAATGGAGTAGCTCTTTGATTGAAATGGGGCGTTGCTGGAGTCTGATTTTTGAGGTGAGTTCTCCCAGCATCGGGTCTTTGGATACCATTGGGGAATTATCCAATTTTGTAAAAAAAAAGGGCACCCTTTTTTTCAAAAGGGTACCCTAGGGGGTGTGGGATAGAAACTAGTTATTCTTTATTCTGTTTTCTCCGTCGAACACTCCACATCGAGAGGATCGAAAGGATCAGGTAACTGATTCCACTTGAGGAGGAGGCAGGCATTCCGGTGAGTGAGAGGTCACAGCCGCCATTATTTGCAACGGGAGTCCGAGCTGCTGGTTCCTGAGGAGCAGGATCGCAAGCATTTCCGATATTGTCGGTGTCATCATCCTCCTGATCGGAGTTGCTGACACTGGGACAATTGTCTTCGCTATTTTTCTTGCCGTCGTTATCACTATCCGCTTCAGGATTATCGAGGTCACAAGCGTCACCGATTTGGTCACTATCGGCATCCTCCTGGTCAGGATTGGCGTTGGTTGGGCAGTTGTCTTCAGAGTTCATTTTGCCATCCGAGTCGGCATCGCTTCCCGGAGTGATATTAGGATCCGTGCAATCGGTGTCGGCATTTTTGGGGCAGAGATCGATTCCGTCTTTCATTCCATCACCGTCGGAGTCATCCACTAATGGATCAGTTCCTCGAGTCACTTCATCAATATCGGAGATTCCATCCTGATCATCATCGATGTCGCACATATCTCCGTGGTCATCACTATCGGTATTCTTTTGATCGGCATTAGATTCGGAGGGGCAGTTGTCTTCTGGGTCGATTGTTCCATCGCCGTCGGTATCAACTACAGGGACTAGGTCTGTGTCATCACAGGCGGCTCCTCGTCCATCTTGGTCTTCATCCTTTTGATCGGGATTATAATCCAGAGGGCAATTGTCTTCGCTTGTGATGATGTGATCTCCGTCTAGATCAGGATCGCATTGATCTCCGAAACCGTCTTCATCTTTGTCGGCCTGATTGGTGTTGGCGAGATTGATTAAGATTGCTTGATCCTGACAGGTGTCATGTTTAGGAGCGCAGTTATCTTGGGCATCAGCGATCTCGTCATTATCCCAATCGTTATCGCAAGCATCTCCCATTCCATCGCTATCACAGTCTTCTTGTCCGGCATTGGCGATTTCGTCGCAATTATCTAAATCATCGATGATACCATCCTGGTCGGTATCTTTTTCTTGAGTACAGGCTGAGCTGCATCCATCGCTGTTGGCGATATTTCCATCATCGCACTCTTCATTTCCTTCTTTTTTATTATTGCCACACGCTTCGGGGACGGCGGGTGTTCTTCGATCGTATTCAATTTCTGAAAAATGATTATTTTGACCGTTGTCACAGATGACGGCTCTCACATTGGCTTTATCTCGGGTGAGCCCTCGGTCTTGTTTGCCGATTATTTTAAGTCCTTTGAGGGTGACTCCATTAGAATTGATTTCAATGGCGCAGCGATCATTGCTCATTGCCGTGGTATCGATCGTGACCATCGTTTGATTATTTCTCTCACCATCGATTAAAAGAGCCCTTCCATCGTTACATCCGCGAAGATCTTCACTGGTACAATCTCGATCTCTTCGATTATCAATCTTGATTTTATTGGAAAGCTTGATGTTGAACTTTTTGTCATTTTTGAATTCGATGAGGTCGGTGCAAAATCGAAATTCAGGAAGGTTATAATTTTTAATTTTATATCGAAGCGAGCCAGGGATGTCGCGATCCGAGGAGTTTGAAACGATGCAAGAAGAGGTATTAAGATCGACCGCGAGAGCCAATGAGAGATGGGAGAGCAAACCGGCGATGAAACTTAAGGTGATAAATAGAATTTTTTGAAAATGCATAATGAGTTCTCCTAGTTAAAACAGGGTCTATCAACCCCCAATCAGCCCTGTAAAAGTATCGGCGGGGATCTAGAAATGTTGCTAAATTTTTAATGATGAATTTATTTTGAATGAGGGATGAGTGCTTTTTCGAACAGGGCTAAAACCTGCTCTTTTCGCTCTTGAATCGTGGCGGGATGTAAGGCTGGTTTGTTTAGGATGTCTTCAAGGCTATGGGCATATCCAAAATAAAAGGAGATCGCCCCCAAAAAACTAATCACCAGATGACCAGGGATTAAGTCTTTGGCCAATACCCCATTTTCTTGGGCATTGATCACCAACATCTCCATTCTTTGATAAATCGGCCCTCGGGTCTCCTTCCAGATACTTTTAGAGACTTTCCCCCCTTCTAAACCATCCCACATTAAGAGGCGGAGGAAGAGTTGGTTGTTGGAGACGAACTCATGAAAGATTGAGAGAGCCTCTAATAACAACTCGCGGCTTTCCAACTTAAAAGCCCCTCCCCGTGAGGATTGGATCAGTCGAATGGCAAACCATGACTCCAGCGCCTGCCATTGAGCCATGTGGACCGCCCGGTAAAGTCCCTCTTTGTTTTTGAAATAATGATAGATCATCCGCTTATTGATCTTCGCTTTCGCCAAAATATCACTCAGACTTGTCCCCAAAAATCCAAATTTGGCAAAGCAGTCGGTGGCGTGTTTGAGGATATTTTCACGGGTTTTTTGTGGATTGCGAATGGCTGTTTTCTCTTTTTTCATCTCCAATTCCATTTCGAACGAGGTTGACAAAAAAGACACAACTTTTTATGATCGTAACCGATTGGTTACTTATAAGGAGTTTTGTATGTTAAAACCAAGTGATATAAAAAATTTCCTATTTCGTCGATTTGCCCATCCGTGGATGCCGGTCGCCTTTTATCTTCCGATCATTTTTCTGATCAGTGGGTTGGCGCTTCATTATCATCCCCATTCCTATTTATCCATTGTGTTATCTCTTATCGCCGGGATTTTTTCTTGGACATTGGTTGAGTATGTTTTGCATCGGTTTATATTTCACCTGACAAAAATTAAACAACCTTGGCGTGATCTGGCGAGTGGACTCCATCTTGCTCACCACCGTTCCTCACAAACCAATGATTTGATTTTGGCGCCACCGATCTCCAGTTTAGGCTTTGGCTCAGTCCTCTATCTTCTGTTCTGGTTATTTTCACAAAGTGCCGCGACGGCAGCGCTGCTTGAGTCGGGACTTCTGCTTGGTTATTTAGGTTATGAATGGGTTCACTACATGGCGCACCGTTATCATCCTAAATTTTTCTTGTGGAGATATCTTAAAAGTTATCATCTCAAACATCATTTTTTAGATCCGGCGAAAAGCTATGGAGTGACCTCGCCACTTTGGGACGCATTGTTTCAAACTAAATCGCAAAAAGCTTGACCCATAGTGTCATTTTTCGTTTCGCAACTTCATTGAAATTTTCCCGATAGAAGAGTTAAGTCATCCCCATCTTTTATTTTTTCGAGGAAGGTAAATTGTGGCCCCGCCATCTTTGACGATTCAAAAGATCGTCCCAACTTCTACGATTCCGATCAACACGGAACCCCCTCCTGCCGTTGGGATGATGACCGCCTTTCGCGCTTTGGCACAAGATGCTGTCAAGCTCGGCTTCTACTCCAAGACCGACAAGCTGCTATTATTTCAAGCGCTCAACCAAATTGAAAATAGTTGGACCGATCAATCCGCTTTGATGTTTCGAGATGCGATCCTCAAAGCCCAAGCCGATTTTAATGCTGAAACCAGACAGGTGTGGCGCAAGTTTTTTAAAGATCACGAATCCGATTATCAGGCTCTTCAACATCTGTTTTTAGAACGAGACCCTCGATTGCTTGGTGAAAGACAGCTCGCTTTGGCTCATCAATTTCGCAAAAGACAGTTATTTGGCACTGCCTGGACCTTGGCAAAATTTGCCGAACATCACCCCAAAATTCAGTCGGCCGCACGGCCTCTGATTGAAGATATTGAAGGAAAAAGAATCGATAAAGAATACCTGATCAGTGACCTGTTTGATCAAGGGGGGTCTTCGATCGCACTCAATATGCTGGGTGGTTTTGGGGGGCTCTATTTGACGCGTAAGGTGCAACGTCTCCAGCGTCATACGGCATGGGTTTTAAGTGGGCCACTCCATTTCTTATCCACCAAAGCGGCGATGTGGGCGGTCGGTTACTCCGGGAAAATTTGGCCCAAATCAGGATTGGAGTGGGGAGGGGAGCTGTTTTCTTCTTATGTCCAAGCGAGCCCGGCATTATTTATCGCCAATAGAATGTTTCGTGTTCCGGTAAAAGCGCCCAAGGTGAAGGGTATCAAGATTCCTCCATCGACTCCTCCACCGATCGTTCATCCCCCCTCATTTTCCCCTCCTCGTTTCTTATGGAACGGGACAAAATTTATTGGGAAAGTAGCCGGTTTAGGGTTCGTCAATATAGTCACCCAACTGATTCCTCATTACACCGGGCTCAAACCGATGACTCCACAAGGTTATCCAAAACGAATTAGTCGATGGTTTTTTCCCAAAATTCAAGAGAACCGTTTGGCGGTGTCACAACTTTATGACGCAAGAACGAGCTACCGCCAATGGACTCGAACGGACGAATATCGTACCTCTCAACAAGAAACAGTCATCAAGCTGCTCAAAGAGCATGAAGTAAGTTTGTTTCTTACCAAACTAAATCCTACGTTGGAGGGGGAAAAGAGAAAAAAGGTGTTGTCCATTCTGTTTCAGGCCGATGCTGAAGGGAAGTTGGATAAGTTGATTCGCCAGCTAATCCTTCACCAGAAAGAGTTAGGGAAGCGGTGGCCGATCAATAAAATTTTTGAACACCAAAAAATCCCGCTCCAGATCAGCTCTAGCGGACTTATTCAAGTTTCTACTCCCTAAAAATTTATGGGCCCACCTATTAAAAAGACTCAATTTCAAGGGTTTCTCGGCAATTTTTACAAAATTGTTGACCACACTATCTAGTTGTGTCACTGAATCTAAACACTAGATATAGTGTTTTTTTCCTTCCAGGACCGATTTATATTCAAATTGCACAGTTTTTAACCAACGTGGCTTGGGAAGTTATTCGTTTGCCCAAGGGGGGTAAGCGTGTCTCTTCCGCCGTTATTCTATCGAGGAGGATTTTTTCATGAGCGTTAAGGCCTTAACTTCGTTGCGTGCCCGCCGTCACAACACCAATATCTCCAAAAAGGGGCTCAAGGTTTCCCGTTTTCACACCCAAGCAGGGGTCGATCCTTTTGCAGGGATCGAATGTGAAAAGCGGCGTTCCGTTATCACCAACCCGGATGGTTCGGTCGTCTTCAAAATGGATCAGGTCGAGGTCCCCAAGGGGTGGAGTCAGCTTGC
The DNA here is from genome assembly GCA_041746775.1 of bacterium. Taxonomy (GTDB): domain Bacteria; phylum UBA10199; class UBA10199; order DSSB01; family DSSB01; genus JBGTGJ01. The sequence continues at coordinate 6,145 of JBGTGJ010000134.1, read as the reverse complement.
AACCGATATCATTGTTTCCAAATATTTTCGTAAGGCAGGGGTGCCGCAGACCGATTCCGAGGTTTCTGCCAAGCAGGTGGTCCACCGAATTGCGCGCACGATTCGCCGGGCGGGGGAAGAGCTGGGGATGTATTTTGCTTCGCAGGAAGATGCCGAGACGTTTGAATCCGAACTAAAATATTTATTGATCACACAACGGGCTGCCTTCAATTCTCCCGTTTGGTTTAACTGCGGACTGTTCCACGAATATGGGATCGAAGGATCGGGAGGAAATTTTTATTGGGATGCGACGACCGAGCTGGTGAAGACGACCGAAAGCTCCTACACCCAGCCACAATGTTCCGCCTGTTTTATCCAATCGGTCGATGACGATTTAATGAGCCTGTTTGAATTGGCCAAGAGTGAGGCGCGGTTATTCAAGTTTGGCTCTGGCACCGGGACCAACTTTTCTAAGATCCGTGGTCATCAGGAAAAATTGAGCGGTGGTGGGACCTCCTCGGGGCTAATGAGTTTCCTCGAGGTACTGGATCGTGGCGCTGGGGCGACCAAGAGTGGTGGAACGACTCGTCGCGCCGCCAAGATGGTCTGTCTCGATATGGATCATCCTGAGATTGTTGATTTCATCAATTGGAAGGTCCGTGAAGAGAAGAAAGTCGCTGCATTGATTGCCGCCGGTTATTCCAGTGACTTCAACGGCGAAGCTTATAAGACAGTTGGTGGACAAAACTCCAACAACTCAGTTCGGATCTCGGATGATTTCATGAAGGCGGTTTTAGAAGACAAAGAGTGGAAGACCCACTTCCGAACCACCGGTCAGGTTTGCGATGTGTACTCCGCTCGCGATCTCTTCAAGCAGATCGCCTACGCGGCGTGGGCCTGCGCTGATCCGGGGGTTCAATACGACACCACGATTAATCAATGGCATACCTCCAAAAACACCGGACCGATCAATGCGAGCAATCCTTGCTCTGAATATATGTTCCTCGACGACACCGCCTGCAACTTGGCATCCATCAATCTAGCGAAATATCTCAACGAAGATGGGAGCTGGGATATCGAAGGATATCGTCACGCGATCCGCACCTGTATCCTCGCGCAGGAAATCTTAGTCGACTTTAGTTCTTATCCCACTCCCAAGATTGCGCAGAACAGTCATGACTATCGTCCACTCGGACTCGGTTATGCCAATCTTGGAAGCGCGTTGATGCTCCAAGGGATTCCTTACGACTCCGAAGAAGGGCGAGAGACCGCTGCAGCACTTACCGCGATTCTTTGCGGTCATGCCTACTTCACCTCGGCCGAGATCGCTGCCTCCAAAGGGGCCTTTCCTGGTTACGAGCCAAATCGTGAGCCGATGTTAGAGGTGATCAAGATGCATCGGGATGCCTCCTACAAGATTCAATCAGAACACTGCCCCTCCGATTTATTGAAAGCGGCCCAAGAAGACTGGGATGAAGCGCTAAAACTGGGAGAGGTTCACGGTTATCGCAATGCCCAATCGACCGTTCTGGCACCCACCGGAACCATTGGGCTGCTCATGGATTGCGATACCACCGGGATCGAGCCGGACTTCGCACTGGTCAAATTTAAAAAGCTCGCAGGAGGTGGTTACTTCAAGATCATCAATCAGTCGGTTCCCCTCGCTCTCAAAAGACTTGGCTACTCCGCTCGAGAGATCGCCGATATCGTTACCTTTGTCCGTGGCACCTCCAGCTTGCAAGGGACCCCGCACATCAACCGCGAGACCCTCAAATCCAAAGGGTTCACAGAGACCGAGATCGAAAAAATTGAGAATAGCCTCGAAGGGGTCTTCGATATCACGCAGGCATTTTCTACCTGGAACCTCGGCGAAGAGGCATTGCTCCGAGTTGGTTTCACCCGCGAGGGGATCCACGCCCCGCAATTTAATCTCCTCCAAGCATTGGGGTTCACCAGTGCACAGATCCGTGAAGCGAACGATTTGATCTGCGGCAGGATGACGATCGAAGGGGCACCACATCTCAATCCCGACCATCTTCCGATCTTTGATTGTGCCAACAAGTGTGGCTCCTATGGAAAACGTTTTCTCCCTCCGATGAGTCATGTCCGAATGATGGCAGCGGCACAACCGTTCCTCTCCGGCGCAATCAGTAAGACGGTCAACCTTCCTCAAGAATCGACGGTGGAGGATATTGAGCAGATTTATATGGAAGGGTGGAAGCTGGGGCTCAAGGCAGTTGCCCTTTATCGAGATGGTTGCAAGCTTTCTCAACCGCTTTCCAGTAAGAGTGATGCCCGAGAGAGCGAAGAAAAATCGGTCGCTCCACAACCGCTCGAACGAAGAAGGCTTCCTCACAAACGCAGAGGATTTACCCAAGAGGCTCGGGTGGGTGGCAATAAAGTCTATCTACGCACCGGTGAATATGAAGATGGAACATTGGGTGAGATCTTCATCGACATGCACAAAGAAGGGGCGGCCTTCCGCAGCATGATGAACTGTTTTGCGATCGCGGTTTCCCTCGGGCTGCAATACGGTGTCCCGCTCAAAGAATTCACCGATGTCTTCACCTTTACCCGTTTTGAACCGCAAGGGCCGGTCGATCATCCGAATATCAAGTTTGCCACTTCAATCATCGACTATATCTTCCGTCTAATTGGTCTGGAGTATGAGGGGCGCACCGATCTCGTCCAGGTCAAGCCGACTGAAGAGCAGGTTCATGAGCTCGCCAGCTCCAAGGCCTCTGCTGAAAAGGAGACCGCCGATCCCGCTCCAAAAAAATCTCCGCCTCAACTCTCTGTGATCCAAGGAGAGGTCCCCTCTGCCCCTGAGACTAAAGGAGATACACTCAGCGAACATCTTTCCACGATGATGGGGGATGCACCATTCTGCGATGGCTGTGGGCATATCACGGTGCGGAATGGATCGTGCTACAAATGCCTCAATTGTGGAAATTCGATGGGGTGTTCTTAAGAAGATAATTTCTGGCGGTAGGGGTGAAGCATTGCTTCGCCCCTACATCTGTTTGATTTCATTCGTTCGATTTTAATTCTTCAATTCCGACGTACAATGCGGACAACGAGTCGCCGAGAGTGGGATCGCCATATGACAATACCCACATTCCTTCGTGGTAGCAGCGGCCGGTTGTTCTCGTTTCAATCGATTAATTAATTTCACCATTAAAAATACCACCCACGCGACAATCAAAAAGCTGATCACCGAGTTGATAAATATACCATAATTAATCGTCACTGCTCCCGCCGCTTTGGCATCCGCGAGCGAAGCGTAAGGGGCTGCCGCTTTGGCCCCATCCTTCAGTAGGATGTGGAGATTCGAAAAATCGATATTTCCGAGCATCATTCCGATCGGTGGCATGATCACATCTTCCACCAGCGATTTGACGATTGTTCCGAACGCCCCGCCGATGATGATACCGATCGCCATATCGATCATGTTCCCTTTGACGGCGAATTCTCTGAATTCTTTGAACATCAGCAACCTCCTTTTTAGGATGGAGAAGAGGATATTTTACTCAAACTCTCGCATGGGGATCAAACAACTTCTGATGTTCATCCAAAGCAAACCGGTCGGTCATCCCTGCGATATAGTCGCAGATCGCCCGATGGGGTGGTTCCCCTCTCGATCGGGTGAAAACTTCGGGGGGGAGGATCTTGGGGTTTTGTTGGTAGGCTTGAAAGAGATCGGTCAAAATTCTTCCTGCTTTGTCCGCCATCCGCTCTACTCGGTAATGACGGTAGAGGTTTTTGAAGAGGAATTTTTTCAGTTCAGCATTGGTTTGTTTGATTGCTTCGCTGAAGGAGACGAGGGACTTACCTGCTTTGCGAATATCTTCTACGGAACGAATCTTGTATTCTTGGAGATTTTTTTCGGTCTGTTGAATGAGATCTGTCACCAATCGATTAATTAAGCGGCGAATCGTTTCGTGAACCATCAGCTTATTTGGTGCGCCATCGAGATCCTTTTCGACTTGGGTATAAAGATCGTTCCAGATCTCCACCTCGCGCAACTGATCCAACGTGATCATTCCACTTCGTAACCCATCGTCCAGATCATGATTATTGTAAGCAATCTCATCGCTTAAATTAGCGATCTGCGCCTCAATACTGGGTTGTCCTTCTCGGTGAAAGCCGCGCCCCTCGGGTAAATCGTAGTCCGTAAAATGTTTGGAGATCCCCTCCATCACTTCGAAGGTAAGATTGAGACCATGAAACTTTGGGTATCTTTCTTCCAACACCGTCACGATTCTTAGCGATTGGCGGTTGTGCTCAAAACCACCATGATCTTTCATCAGTTCATTCATCACATCTTGCCCCGAGTGGCCGAAAGGTGGGTGTCCTAGATCGTGTGCAAGACAGATCGCCTCCGCTAAATCTTCATTGAGCCCCAACATCCTCGAGATGCTTCTTCCAATCTGCGCAACTTCGATCGAGTGGGTGAGGCGGGTACGGTAATGGTCCCCTTCGTGGTTGACGAAGACTTGGGTTTTGTATTCCAGCCGGCGAAACGCCTTGCTGTGAACGATGCGGTCACGATCCCGTTGGAAGCGGGTGCGGAAGGGGTGTTCCTCTTGAGGATACTCTCTTCCCGCCGATTCTGAGCTTAAGCAGGCGTAGGGGGCTAACGATTGTTTTTCGAATTGTTCAAGTTCTTGGCGGGTACGAGGGGACATAGTTTCCTCCTGTTGAATGGATTAGAGGATATTCAGCATCGCATGGACTTGTGGAATCACTCGGACATCCGATAATCTCTGCGTCGAAATTTTGTAAAGCTCCTTTAATCTCGCCTCACGAATTTCACAGCTAAAGTTTTCTATTGGGGTTACCGGTTGAAGAATCAACGGAATTTGTGGCGCATATCTTTCAACCATCGTGATCGCTTGCTCTAATTCATTCTGGGCAGTCTCTTCTGATACAACGATTTTGATGTAGAGCTCTTTGTTTCGAGCTATTTTGATAAATTCTTCATGTTCTCGCCAATAATCTTTCATTCCGGTGACGGAAGGGAGTTTGATATCCATGCTGATGATGTCGATATCATTCAATACTTTATCTAGTGCGATTGGAAGTATGCCGTTGGTCTCCAAAAGAATTTTAGAACGACCCTTTCTTCCTTTAAGCCACGCGGCGATGAAATCAGCCTGTTGCAATGGCTCCCCGCCGGTGAGGCTTAACGGCAGATCTCCAAACGGTTCCAAAATTTGATTCAGCTCACCAGCCGTAATCGGATTTGTTTTCCAACAAAAATTTTGACTGAACGGGGAAGTTTCCGATCGAAACTCTGGGTGCGCAACAAAAGAGGCGGGGGTGTCACAGAATTTACAATGGAGGGCACAATCCTGAAAACGGACAAAGGCCATCGGATGGCCAACATAGGGGCCTTCCCCTTGTAGGCTGGCGTAGATCTCAATCAATCTTCCTTGATAATGATTCATGGGACTGCTCGAACTTTGTAACTCGCTTTGACCAACGCGAGGTATTCTTTTTGAATCGATTGCAGGATTTTTTTTCCAAACTCCACCGGATCAATCTCCAACTCCTTTAACCCGATCGTTGGAACGGGGGTTCCTTCGGAAACAATATTCATTCCAACATGAATCAAAGAAGAGATAGGGGACGAGGTAGCAATGGAGACATTAAACTTTTTTTCTTTGAGAAAAAGATCGTTCCCTTTTCGTACCCAGTCGAGGGGACGGTATTCCAAAAGTGTATCTTTGACAGTGGCAATGATCAGTCGCTGAAAGGCGATCGCTGCATGTAAATCTAGGAGAAAACTTTCCAAAATTAGATGAAGCATCTGCTCGCTAAAGATGGGGGAAGCACTTCGAACATCTTCAAGGTCGACCATCTGTGCTAACTTCACTTCGCAGGGACCGATAAATCCAACGCAACTATCTCCCAAAATTCCAAATCGTTGGTAGGCGAAATGGCTGCATAGTTGGGTTCCGTCGTATTTAAGCGGTTCGTTGAAAAAATAGGTTTGCATAAATTAATTGATGGCAAATCGATGTTTGATCTCTGGCCAAATTCCCGCATTTTGATACGCTCGGATCGAACGTAGACAAGACTCACATCTTCCACACATCTTTTTATTCCCCCGATAACAACTCCAGACCGAATCAAAATCAATTCCCAGCTTGGCACCTAACTT
>JBGTGJ010000133.1:0-3491 GCA_041746775.1 bacterium | reverse complement strand
CTAAACCCGAAATCCACTCTGGAAAAAATTGGCAAGATTATCGAGATGCTTATTTTAAGAATAAAAAAACGTATGACCTGCTTGAATACGAAGCAGATTCTATGAAAGCGAATAAAGAATTGAAAAATCGGAGAATAGAATTCAAAATCAAAGAAGAAGATATAAAATAATCTGTTCTTAAATAGAAAAGTTCTTACTATCCGAAAAACCCCTTCTCCGCCCCCTCCGGCAACTTCAGCCCCGAAACCTTCGCCGTCTGCACCAACTCCCAAAAGTATCGATAAGTCGCGCGATCATGAAGTTCCCCTTCGAATTGGATGGGACCCCAGTTCGCTTCTTGAGCGGCGAGGAGGATTTGGCATCCTTTTTCGACTCGGGAATAATCTGGTATCATCGCAGAAACAATCGCATCGATTTGCGTGGGATAGATCGACCACATACGGAGGAAACCAAATTCATTACGAGCACGAGAAGCATCCGCTTTAGTCTTCTCGGCATCCTTGAGATCCAAAGTAACGTTGTGGGCGGGAACAATCCCATTCGCCAACGCCGCCGCACAAACCGTCGCCTTGGCACGGAAGATCAAGGCATGTTCAAACTGACCAGGAGAACGCATGCAAGAATCCGGGATCGCCCCATGATGTCCCGAGACAAAATCCATTAATCCAAAATCCAAAACTTGCATCCAAGGTTGCGCCGCAATCTCAAAGGCATCTTTCAAAGCGCCATGGGTCTCGATCAATACGTGGATCGGAATCTCTCGCTTAATCCCATTTTTCTTCGCCACTTCTTGAATGTAGCTGATCATCTCCTTCACCTGTCCCACCGCGGTTGGTTTCGGAATCGTGATGTAAGCCAATTCATTCCCCGCTCCACCGACAAGAATATCTACATCTTGCTTCCAATAAGAATTAGTATGATCGTGAATCCTCGCCCCCGCCATTTTGTGTTGATTGAGTGGACCCTTCGCCATCGCAACGATCATCTCGGCATGCTCTTTCTCTTTCCCGGTCGGCGCCCCATCTTCGCAATCCATCGTGATGTCGAAGACCCCCCCTTTGGAATTTTGTAATTCCATCGCCTTGGTAATCAATTTTTCAGAACCAGCAAAATGTTCGCAGGTAGGAATGATAGGAAATGGTTTTTCGCCAGGAAATAGCGCTTCATTAGGATGCTTTTTCATAATTCTCTCCGTAAATAATTAATCAATGTTGTTCGATAATCTCTGCCAATTCAATTAACACTCCACCCGTCGACTTCGGATGAAGAAAGGCAATCTTCTTCCCATGCGCCCCAATCCTCGGTTTCTCGTCGATTAGTTTTACCCCTTGGGCCTTCAAAGTTTCAAGATGCTCTTCAATGTTGGAAACCTGTAGACAAATATGATGCAACCCACCCTTGGGATTTTTTTGGAGGAAGTTGGAGATCGGACTTTCTGCCGAGGTAGGAAAAAGCAGCTCTAAATTGGTCTCCCCCACCCCAAAAAAAGCAGCCCTAACTTTTTGATCGGGAACTTCTTCAATATGCTCAGGATCTTTTTTCAAGAGCGCCTTATATAAAGAAACCCCCGCTTCGAGATCGGGAACAGCAATGGCAACATGATCAACTTTTTTAAACATGAGATGGGCTTTGATTTTAGGTTTTGTTAATTGGATCTAGAACAAAAAGTGTGGGACGCTACTAAACAAACGAAGTTTGACCTGTCAAACAGAAATCCCCGCTTTTCGCGCTTCACGCTTCACGAGATACGCTTCACATTTCGTTTTTTCCCTTGCCCTCCACCTCACTTCCTGTGAAAGTAAAAAGAAAATATGTCTCACTCACAAAAGCTTATCCGTACCCTCCGTTGTAAAAACCGTAAATATATCGGAGTCTTAGCTAAACTGATCACTACCATCGCCTCAATGGGAGGGGATATTGGTGACATCTCCACCATCAGTTTTGGCGAACTTCACAACATTCGCGACATCACGATCATCGTCAACGATGAAGATCATCTTAGCGCGATCGTCAGCGCCGTCCGTAAACTCTCCGAGGTTGAACTCGAATCGGTCATCGATCAGGTTTTGGAACTTCACCAGGATGGAAAGCTGATTATCCGCCCCAAACATCCCGTGCAATCGATCGAAGACCTTCGCAAAGTTTATACTCCGGGGGTCGCCAGTGTCTGTCGACTGATCAAGGAAGATCCCAGTCAGGCAGAAATTTACACCACGATTGGAAAAACGGTCGGATTGGTCACGAATGGAAGTCGCGTTTTAGGATTAGGAAATTTGGGCCCCGTCGCCTCGATGCCAGTGATGGAAGGAAAGGCGGCTCTTTTTCAGCAATTTTCAGGGCTGCACATGATTCCCATTTTGATCGATACCCTAGATGTAAACCGTTTTATCGATACCGTCGAAACAATCTCACCGACTTTTGCGGCGATCCAATTAGAAGATATTCGTACCCCTGATTGCTACGAGATCGAAGAAGCTTTGATTAGCCGCCTCAAAATCCCTGTCATGCATGATGACCAACACGGAACGGCAACCGTTGCATTAGCTGCCTTAATCAATGCTTGTCGAATGGCGGGAATCGAATTGAAAAATGCCACGGTAGGACAGATCGGGCTTGGAGCTGCTGGATCTGCTATCGCCAAGTTGATCATGAAATATTCCGGCAGACCGGTATTTGGCTCGGATGTAAACCCGGATGCCGTCGCGCGTTTTCAAAAAGCGGGGGGAGAAGTTACCGAATTGAAGGATTTACTCAAAAAATGCCAGGTCGTTGTTGCGACAACGGGATTACCTGGGCTAATCAAATCCGAAGATATTCAAAAGGGACAGGTCATTTTAGCTCTGAGTAATCCATTTCCTGAAATCACGATCGCGGAGGCTTTACAAGCGGGCGCAGGGTTTGCCAGCGATGGGAGCCGGGTTAATAATCTTATCGGATTCCCAGGAATCTTCCGCGGCGCCATCGACGCCAAAGCAGTCAAGTTTACTCCCGAAATTTTCATCGCCGCTGCATTAGCGATTGTCGGTCAAACCCCCGAACAAGAACTCATCCCCGATCCACTCGATCCACTCGTCCATGCCGCCGTCGCCAAAGCGGTTGCCAAGGCGGCCGTGCAAGCAAAAGTGACGAAGGATTTTATCCGAACCTAATACGAAATTCCCTTGACCCTATTCCTTGCAAAAATCTATGCAGGGGTGGGTGAAATTGTTTTTTATTTCACCCACCCAACCCGAATTCACAACCAAATACCGAAAACTCAAAGCCAATATATTTATGACCAACCAAAAGATGTTCGATATTTTAAAAAAGAAAAACACCGAAGCAGAACTCGGGGGCGGCGCTGACCGGATCGAATCCCAACATAAGCAAAAAAAACTCACTGCTCGCGAACGAATCGATTTCCTTTTAGACCCAGGAAGCTTTGTTGAAATGGATCGCTTCGTCACTCACCGCTGTTCTGATTTTGGCATGGAAGAAAAAAAGATCCTCGG
>JBGTGJ010000132.1:0-3586 GCA_041746775.1 bacterium | reverse complement strand
AATGGTTATTAAATATTTGGTAAAATAATATGTCTCGAACAGGTAAAAAAATCATTCCGATCCCTGATAAAGTCAAAGTTCGTGTCAGCGATCATCTCGTTGAAGTTGAAGGGCCTTTAGGGAAATTAAGTCAGCATGTTTCCCCTGTGGTTCAATTTGTGCTGACCGATAAAAGCCTTGAGATCAAGCGCGATCAAGAAGATCCGACCGTAAGAAGTTTGCACGGTTTGACACGTGCTCTTGTTGCGAACATGGTTCATGGGGTCAGTCAAGGTTTTCAAAAAGAATTAGATATCCAAGGGGTTGGTTACCGGGCGGAAGTCAAAGGACAAGAGCTCCATCTTACCTTGGGTTTTTCCCACCCCGTGATGTTTCCGATTCCTGAAGGGATTAAAATTCAGGTCGATAAGCAAACCCACCTCTCCGTCAAGGGGGCCGATCGAAAGTTAGTCGGACAAGTGTCGGCTGATATTCGTGATTTACGTCCACCGGAGCCGTATAAAGGTAAAGGGATTCGTTATTCCAATGAAGTAATCCGTCGAAAAGCAGGAAAGACTGCCGCTTCAGGCGGAAAATAATTTAGTAATTCAATGAAGAGATTTTTATGAGTCAAACAAAAGGACAAGCTAGAATTTACCGAAAGCAGAGAATTCGAAAAAAGGTGCTCGGAACTCCCGAGTGCCCTCGTTTAACCATTTTTCGAAGTTTGAAACATCTCTATGCCCAGATTATCGATGACAGTATCGGTAAAACTTTGGTAGCTGCTTCCACCCTCGATAAAAATGCTGAAGGAAAAAGAAATAAGCAGAGCGCTCAAGTGCTAGGAAAAAATATCGGAGAGCTCGCAAAAGGAAAAAAGATCGAAGCAGTCGTCTTTGACCGAAATGGGTACATCTATCACGGCTGCGTAAAAGCATTTGCCGACGCGGTTCGTGAAACAGGAGTAAGGTTTTAGTTATGGCTAAACGAATTGAAAAACAAGATTCCGAATTTCAAGAAAAGTTAGTTAGCATCAACCGAGTTGCTAAAGTCGTAAAAGGGGGGCGTCGGTTTAGTTTTAGTGCATTAGTGGTTGTCGGAAATGGGAAGGGGAAGGTTGGAACTGGATTAGGGAAAGCGCACGAAGTCCCTGAAGCGATTCGAAAAGCGACCGAACAGGCGCGCAAAAACACCATCTTTGTTCCGATTAGCAAAGGAACCCTCCCTTATGAATGCATGGGGGTTTATGGTGCTGCCAATGTCTTATTAAAACCGGCCGCCGAAGGAACGGGAGTTATCGCCGGGGGGGCCGTTCGTGCCGTGGTTGAGTCGGCAGGGATCCACAATGTTCTTACCAAATGTATCGGAACCAATAACCCGCATAACGTGGTAAAAGCGGTGATGAATGCGCTAAAAAATATCCGTTCCGTCGAACAAATCGAAGCGATTCGAAGAGCCAATTAATCGAAAGTTTTAAATATGAGCAAGTGGATCAAAGTTCAGTTAAAGCATAGTGCGATCGGTCGAGAAGAGAGCCAAAAAGATACTCTTCGTGGGCTTGGCTTACGTCATCGGCATCAAGTGAGAGTATTACAAGACACTCCACAAATTTGGGGGATGGTCCGCAAAGTCATTCACCTAGTCGACGCTGAGAGTATCAGCTCTAAATCCGAAAAGAAGGAGCTGAGGCAAGCAAGCTATAAGCTAGGAACGGTTGTAGAAATCGCTAAAAAACCGAAACATCAAAAACCCAAAGCTGCTGAATCCAAAGAAGGGGAAGCGGGTTCTAAAAAGAAAGTTGCTAAAAAGAAATCTTCGGCTAAAAAGAAAACCCCGGCGAAACATGCCGTGAAACCTGTTCATGCTAAGAAAAAAAGCGCTAAAAAATAAGAGTTCTATTTTATGAGTAAATTTTTAAGTGAAATTAAAGCACCGATCGGAGCAGCCCGAAACAAAAAGCGACTGGGACGAGGAGATGCCTCTGGTCACGGAGGCACGTCCACTCGCGGACATAAGGGGCAGAAGGCACGAGCCGGCGGGTATCATAAATTGGGGTTTGAAGGGGGGCAAATGCCGTTGTTGCGGCGAGTTCCCAAGCGCGGATTTACCAATATCTTTCGAAAAGAGTATGCCGTGCTTAATTTACGAGACCTGGCCGATTTTCCTTCTGGGACAGTCATTGATAAAGAATTAATGAAGAGCAAATTGCTACTCAAAAATTTTAAAAGCGGGGTCAAGATATTAAGCGACGGAGAATTAAAAGTTCCCCTTACGATCGTGGCTGATAAGTTTTCTCAAAAGGCTCTAGAGAAGATTCAACAGGCAGGGGGAACTGCGAAGACCGTCGGTGAATCGAAGTAAACAATCTAACTTTTTCTCCATAAAAAAAATAAATCATGGCTAGCGGCATCGCGAACATCACCAAACTACCCGAACTAAGAAAACGCATCTTTTTTACAATTCTTATGTTGGGGATTTATCGTATCGGGGTATACGTCGCCACCCCTGGAGTCAATGCCGAAGCCCTACAGAGAATTATCTCTCAAGGGACTGTTTTTGGAATTTTTAATCTCTTCTCTGGTGGCGCTTTAGAAAATTTTTCAGTGTTCGCTCTCGGCATTATGCCGTACATCAGCGCCTCCATTATTCTTCAGCTCTTATCGGTCGTTGTCCCCACCTTAGCAAAATTACAAAAAGAGGGGGAATCAGGTAGAAAGAAAATCACCCAATGGACCCGTTATGGCACGATTATCATTGCGGTCATTCAAGGTTTGGGAATTAGTTATGGTTTAGAACGGCAAGGGATACTTTTGCCAGGAGTTGGTGGCCCTTCTTTTTACCTCCTCACCGTGGTCACCTTGGCGGCAGGAACCTCGTTTATTATGTGGCTGGGAGAACAGATCACGGAACGAGGGATCGGCAACGGGATAAGTTTAATTATCTTTGCCGGAATTGTGACTCGTATCCCCGGTGCGATGCGGGATGCCTGGAATACCAAAGAACAGTTTGGGAGCTTGTTTGGTTTTCTGTTGTTGGTTGGATTTATAGTCCTCATCGTTGGGATCATTATTTTTTGTGAACGGGGTCAAAGAAGAATTCCGATCAACTATGCCAAACGAGTTGTCGGTAGAAAGATTTACAGCGGTCAATCCAGCCACCTGCCCTTAAAGATTAATACCTCAGGTGTCATCCCTCCGATCTTCGCTTCTTCAATCATTTTATTTCCTGCGACCATTGCGCAATTTGTGACTAATCCTAAAATCCAGATGCTCGCTTCAAGTTTAGCCAGTGGATGGCTTCATACCATGCTCTATGTTGGTCTAATTATTTTCTTTTGTTATTTTTATACGGCGGTCAGTTTTAATCCGCTTGATGTTGCGGATAATATCAAAAAATATGGCGGTTTTATCCCAGGAATCCGTCCTGGAAAACCAACGGCCGATTATATCGACCGAGTGCTTTCTCGAATTACTTTGGGCGGGGCACTATATGTTGCGGCAATATGCGTGATCCCGGAAATTCTGATTACTCGTTTTGGAATTCCAGCTTCATTGGCGCATGTTTTTGGCGGGACCTCTTTGTTGATTGTTGTCGGTGTTGCGATGGA
>JBGTGJ010000131.1:0-1512 GCA_041746775.1 bacterium | reverse complement strand
GCATTCGCTAATGCGCTTTTCTTGGGATCAAAGAAGTCTTTGTCTAAAAATAATTTATTTAGGAGTCGATCTGTCGTGACGAAGGTGACTCCGTTTGCCATCGCTCCAGCAACTTTAGCACTTCCTAACCTTGCCCCTGCTTGGACTAATAAAGGAGTAAGCGCTCCTCCAGTCATGTACGCTGCAAATCCTGCAGCCACCACAATCCCAAGCCCTACGGTGTAATGCTGAATCTTCTTGGTTTGTTGATATTCACTATAAAGGTTAAAGCTTTCTACACGGCCATTGAGGTATTCCGAGACATATAATTTCTTAGCTTCCTCTAGATTTCCTGAAGCGAGTAGCTTTTCTATTTCATGGGTTCGTTGGATCTGCCTTTCACAATGAGCAGTCGGCCTTTTTTCGTCTTTCATGAAAGTATGGATTTCCGAAAACTGTCCTCTTTCATAGATAACGGAGTTTTTAAGCCCAGCCACTTCTGTTTTCTTTAACCATCATTCGATGTGAGAAAGAAGTTCTTTGGGTGGACGCGTTTTCCCTATCTCCTTTCCACTGGAGAGAATCACCAGTTCTTGGAGAAGAGCTTCGACAGTGACAATGTTCTGAGACTGGAAGATCTTTTGGATTTCTTGGGCAGTGAAATAAGGTTTGTCTGTTTTCCCATAAAAGATCTGAAACAGTTCGTTGACCACTTCAGTATAAACTTTTGCATCAACGGGATGCCCTTCAGGTCGAAGTAAACGATTAGCGTGGAGGAATAATCGTTTGTGTAAACCTTCCAAGTCGATTGTATTTCCAATCAAGGTTTGATGCTTACGAATAATTTCAGGATCAACATTCTTTTGTTTTGAAGTCTCATCTAGCTTAGCAAGTAGCTCCGCCCCTTTCTTCAATCTTTCTAACTCCTGAGTCAGTTTCAATCGAGCTTGGACCGTGGGATCTTTCATCGCTTCTGCAAAAGTTTTTTGGATTTCCGCTATGGATGCTTTTTTCTCTTCGGGAGGGGTGTAGAAACTAAGATTATCAAGAGAAAGCTCGAGAGATTTTCCGTCGGCACCTAGTGGGACGGAATTGGAGCGAACGACCGGCTTGCCACCTTGGTGGATCTCAAAAGGTCCCAATGGCAGGTACAATTCGCCTGGATTAACAGATTGTTTTGTCTTTTCAGATTGACTCATCGAATCATCCCTTAAACCCAAATTAAAAAAAGCTAAGGGAATTGATGAGATAAGAAATTAAAAACCCCTATAGCCCATGATGAAAAACCATAAGGATTATCGGGATAGTTTAGAATTTGTTGCTTTAATTTTCAAAGTTTAGCGATGTTTTCTCCATTCTAATAACTGAAGTATCATCGGCAAAAACACCAACGTCGATAACAAACAAGTCCCCAATCCAATCGTCGCCAAAATCCCCATGGATCGCAGCCCTCCATGCTGACAAAAAATCAACCCCACAAATCCAGCAGCGTTCGTGCAAGAGGCGAGCAGTGCGGAAATCCCGGTGGTCCCC
>JBGTGJ010000130.1:0-13575 GCA_041746775.1 bacterium | reverse complement strand
TCGTAGAAAGGATAAACCCCTTCCCATAAACGAACTCATACCTACCTCCTGAATTTAGGAAAAAAATGAAGGAGGGAAATCCCTTACTTCTCCCCATCACCTTCCTGTGTTTTTAATAGAGTCCAACTTTCACAAAATGATGACGAATCTTAAAAATATGGCAACAACATTTTTTTAAATGCTTTTTGTTAGGGTGATTTGTACTTAAAATTCGGTGGGTTTGAATCAATAATGAATATTTTAGGTAACAAGCGTAAATAGGTAGGTTGGTCTGTAAATTTTAAAAACGGATAGGGATTATATAAATCTTTGTAACTTATTGAAAATATTAATCTTTCTAAATATAACTGTTCTGAAAATGCCCCAGGTCTGGGTCAAAGATGCTTTTTCAAAAACCCTAAACTTCGCTCCCATGCCAACTCTGTGGCTTTGGAGTCATATACCTCCGGCCGCGTATCATTAAAAAAGGCATGCTGCGCTTCGTATCGATAAAGTTCAAATTTGAGGGAAGTTTTTTTCAATTCCGCTTCGAGGGAATTCACAGCGGCCGGCGTGCACCACTCATCAATATTAGCAAAGTGGAATTGGATCGGTATCTTTAATTTGGTCGGATCGGCTAACTGTTGTGGAGGGATCCCATAGAAACAGACTGCCGCGTTCAAACCTTTCACATGGGCTGCGGCCGCGATCGTGAGCGCACCCCCCATACAAAAACCGATGACGCCGACTTTTTTGGAATCATTTTCGTGGAGGAAGTTCTCGGCCCCTTGGAGATCTTGTTTAGTTGCTTGGACAAAATCGAGCTTGCTCATCCACTCATTGGCTTGATTAGGATCTTGAGTCACCTTACCGCGAAATAGATCGGGCACAAGTACCGCATAACCTTCAGCGGCCAGTCGCTCGGCAACTGATTTCATATGGGAGTTGATCCCCCACCATTCTTGGATCAGGATCAAACCATAGGAGTTTTTTTTCCAATTTTGAAAGTAATACGCTGGGGTTTTTTCTCCATCGGGGCGATTGAATTGGATTTTTTGTTCCATATTAGTGGAGACCTAACATCCCCACACTGTGTGGAGTGCGTCGTTCGGATGTTTGAGTTTCGGTCTCGGGTTCTTTTTTATCTTGGGATTCTTTCTTCTTAAAAAATTGATCAATGTAAACGATGATCCTCCCCTGGAAGGTATAAGCGACATTTGCGGGACTGAAGTCGTCAGCAGAGGTATTGCCCTCGGTGGCACCATTGAAGGCGAAAGAGGCCTGTTGGGCCTGAAGGTCTTTGAGCCCACCCCCCGGAATGACCACACTGCCGAGCACGCCGAAATTCACATTCTTGATTAATTCAAAATCGAAGGTCCCCTCAAACTCGGTTCCGAGATACTTGCTGACATTTTGACCTGCAATCAACGGAGAATTGGTTTCATCGTTCCAGGCAAATAGGATTTGCGGGGTGAAGTCGATCCGGTCGTGCAATTTTAAAGTGGTCCAGGCCCGGGCATAAAAGGCATTAATCACACTCCCCTCAATTTGGTAGACGGTGGGGATCATGTGTTTGAAAAGCAGAGTGTCGAGATTATAAGCCGGATTAATGACAATCCCCCCTTCATTTCCCCCGCTCACCTGGCCGTCCGATTTATCCCCTCCTTGCGCAAAGCCAAATTCCGCCCCCACGAACTGAAATACCGATTTAGGATAATATTCGCCACGAACCGCAAAAAGAAAATGATTGTCGATGGGGATATCAGCGCTATCTTCCACGGAGATATTTCCATCAAATCCCTGGAGTTCACCGACTAAGCGATAGCGATCTGTCTTGTAATCGACCAGGGCTGAGTAGAGGGTTCCACGTTGTAGGTCGGTACCAAATGCGCAATCGGGTGGTGTGCCGGTCCCGACCCCGAAGGGGACTCCAGGACAGACCGTTCCAAAATTGTTTTGATGGATATAAGGGAAGAAGTAACTCCCAAGGGTCAGCGGGCCTCGGGTGTAGTTTAAGGCGATTGCCCCAATATCATAGCCGTTGCCTTGCCCTGTCACCAGGCTATTCCCTTGGGTAAATAGGTCAGAGACAAAAACAAAGGTGAAGTCCCCTTTGCCTAATTTCCAAGATTTCAAATAAAGAAACCGGTCGACCACAAAACCAAGGTCGGAAAGTGGGTCAGTCCCACCATTGGCCAGAAGGCCAATCCCAAAGTCAAAGGGCTGTCGTCCGATTCTTAAGAAACCAAAATTATCGGGAAGATTGAGATCCATGTGAAACATTCGGGGGATAAAAAATGCGTCATCATCGGTGGGGGTTGCGGCAGTGTTTCCCGAATTAGTCCCGACCAGCAGGGCCCCACGAAACCGGTCGCCAGGGGAAATGTTGGAGTTGACCAAGGTACTTTGCCCACCCAATAGGCCTGAAGTGGTGCCTCCCCAGATTCCATTATCAACAATATCAAGCTGCACCCGAAGGGTCACATCATCACTTAAAATCAACTGGGGAGTGACCCGAAGCCTGGTTTCAACAAAGGCGATGTTGTCACCCGCAGTCTGAAATCCCAACGCCTGCGCCTGGTTATCATCGATCGCACTCAAGAAAGTACCATTGTCGATAAACCGAAGCCGAGTTCTCATGTAGCTTGGAAAACCGCCGAGATTAAATTCGACGGCGAAGGAAGAGCTGGAAAATAAGAAAAAGAGAATGAATAAAAAAAAGCCTAACCGAAAAGAGAATCGATCTCTCATGAGCCCCCCCATCCTGCGTTAAAAAATAAAAGGTGTTATTGAGTAAAGGAGCTCATGAGTTATCGCAGAGCGATTTAGTTGTCACCAAAACTTTTTCTATTTCCTAAATTTTTAATGAATCGTCTTTTCAGCCAACTTGGCTCGCAGTTGCTCGATTTCGTCTTTAAGGTTTTGGATCCTTTCATCCTTCGTCGAAAGGACATCTTTCAATTGATCAACCTCTTTACCGCGAGTCTGAAGTTCATTGGTCGCTTTACCACGTTCAATCGCAATCCCTGCAAGGTGGGCTGAGGTTTCCATCAATTCGATCTCATCATCAGAGGGTTGTCGTGGCCCCTCGTAATACATGCAAAGGGTCCCTAAAACTTCCCCTCGTTCCGAAATAATCGGTTTCGACCAACAGGCCCGAATTCCGCTTTGAAGTCCCAACTCACGGAAACCAGCCCATAGTGGATCGGTTTTAATATCTTTAATCACGACCGTATCACAACGATAAGCGGCAGTACCGCAAGAACCCGAACAGGGCCCGATCTCCAAACCATCGACCGCTTCATTAAATGCGGTAGGAAGACTTGGTGCAGAACCAAATCGTAGATGTTTTTTATCTTCACCCATCAGCAGGATCGAACAACGCACATTAAAACGTTCTTCAATCACCTTGATCACCGAAGTAAGAATTTCGCTCAATGAACCTCCACTGGTCAGCATCTCAAAGATTCTTTTTTGCCCCATTTGCACCAGTTCATTTTGTTTTCTTCCGGAGATGTCCCGCAACGAGGCCTGAAAAGTTATTTCATTCCCTTGGCGAACGGGGACTACGGTCATTCCACCAAAAAAGGAATTTCCATCCTTGCGGAGCAGTTTTAATTCGAACTCTTCTGCAACGGTCTCATTAGAATTGGCAAGATCGCGAAGATGATCCATCACCATCTTGCGAAATTCCGGAGCAAGACAAAGTTCAAAAAACGATTTATCTTGCACCATCCCGCCTGGCCAACCCAAAAGAGTCTCCGCCTGTTTGTTCCACTCTTCAATTTTTCCGTTTAAATCAAATTCCACGATCGCATCGAGAAAAGTTTTTAAGACCACCCCTTCCCCTGCCTGTTCTTGAACAGTTGCCATATACCCTCCCCTTTAAAAAAGTTTGTAATAAAATTGTACATTTCTTGACTGGGCAATATCAATAAGAAATTATCGTCTATCCCTGGCTGAGCCACAGAGATTCTATTTCACCGCCCGCAACCCTACCAATCCGGTTCTTTTGAAAGTGGATTCTGCCATCCTCGGCAGATAGATCTTAAACCTCGACCCCTTCCCCACTTCAGACTCGACTTCGATCCTGCCCCCATTTTGCTGAACGATCCCATAGACGATCGAGAGCCCCAGCCCAGTGCTCGTCCCTTGCCCCTGCTTCGTGGTAAAAAACGGCTCGAAGATCTTGGCCCGGGTTGTCGCATCCATGCCACCACCGGTATCACTCACGGTGAGGACGACCCATCGGTCTTGGCAGGCAGTTTCAATACTGATTTTTCCTCCGGCTGGCATCGCTTCACGAGCGTTAATCACCAGATTCATCACTACCTGATTCACCTGTTCGGGATCGATATTCACCAAGGCCTCTTCAGGATCGAAATGAGTTTCGATTTTAATATTTGAACCGACGGTCAAATGCAGCACCTCTTGCATGCTCTTGACCGCCTGCTGGAGATCGACCTGCTCCGACTTGGTCCCCTCCTGCTTCCGGCTCAACACCAGCAGCTGTCTTGTTAAGGTAGAGGCCTGATTGATGGTATTCCCAATCTCTTCGAAGCGCTGCGGAGTGGAATCTGTTTGGGTAGGTTCTACCAACTTTTGCTCTTGGTAAGAGGAAACGACAGACAAAATTCGCTGAAATTCGGAGGCCACCTTATCTGCCAACCTTCCAATCGCTTCCATCTTCTGGGTTTGTTGAACCTGAACCGCCTCTTCTTCCCGCTGATGGACCTTGGTCATGTAACTGTTCGCATACAAACTCCCCAGTAACGTGAACAACAAACCACCTGACAAGATAATCCAAGACGACCAGTGGCGATTCATCCCAAAGTAGAGAGAGGTCGGGACCGCTTCAATCGTCCACTGACGCCCCATGATCTGAAAAGATCTTTCCCACCTGAGAGAGGATGAAACTTTTTCTGAAATCGGTGGATAGAGCAGCATTCTATTCCCCGGTGAAGTCGTATCGATTAACTGTAGATGGACCAAAGAAAGATCCCCCGGACTAGCCGCCTGATGAAAGATTTCCGATAAATCAAATTGAGCGGTCACAAAACCAAGCAGGTTTTGACGTCGCTCTTCGATCGACCGGATCGGAACATCATTGCGGTAGACTGGAAGAAAGGCGACCAAGCTATTTTCGGGAGTAGTGGATTTCCAAGGGAGACGCGGCGAGGGGACTGCGATCGCCTCTCCCAAATCTCTTGCACTCAACATCCCCATTTTCAGTTGGGAATCGGAACCAAAATCAAAGCCGTGGACCTTGGACTGGTCCCTCAAGGATTCTTCATACAAGACAGGAAATTGTTCTGCTTCCTTTCGAGGAGACCAATAAAACGCCACGATTTCGGGATGCTTGGAAAGGGGTGCTTCCACAAAACTATCAAATTCTTGTTCTTCTACCAAACGACTGGAACGATAGAGGTCTCCCAGAGAATAAAGAACCTCCACATCGTTTTTCATGACCATTTGTACTGCAGCAACATGATCCTGGGCCTCCCTCGCAAACTGCGCGGCAAACAGTTTTTCCTCCCAGTTTCGCGCCACGACAAACAGGAGACCGGTCGCAAAAAGACCCAGCAGGACAATGCCCAGCAGAATGAAACGTTTTCCTCGATGCTTGACAAAATCTTTCATACCCGTCCCTTCCACGCTTCACGCACTAAAGGCTTGCCTTAAATCCGATCACGATCGTCTCCCAACTTTTTCCCTTATCCAACAATTCGATACTCTGTTTGAGCTGATTGGGTGTCTGTAAAAGCTGTTTCAGCTGCTCCACTTCGCTTCTCTCTTTAGGGCTTAACTTCATTTGTTCTAAATCACGAAGCAGACTGTGAAATTCTTTCATCCTTTCCAATTTGAGAGCTGCTTTTAAAAGTCCCATGGAGGCAGTAAATTGAAAATGCTGAAGCGCCGCATATTGCCGAGCGATGCGCAGTGTCTCACGATAGGCGTCCCGCGCTTCAATCCATTCTTCGCTTTCTGCATAAACCTTCCCTAATTCTAAAGAGGCCTGGGCAAGAAAACCCAAATGACGCAACGAGGGGGAGGTCTGCGATTCTAGGGCATTGAGGACATACTGAAGGTAAATCCTTGCACTGGAATAATCCTTAAGGTGACGGTAGGCGATCGCCAGATTAATCGACATCGCAAAATTGTAATCGGTATGCAGCTGCCTCTGCGCCAACTCGAGCGCCCGTGAATAGTAATCGACACACAAGTCCCATTTCCCCTGAAAGTAGGCGATATTCCCCAGACCGGAGTAGGCGTGAAACAATAACTCTTCGTTCTTAAGCTCGCGGCTCAAGTCGACACAAAATTCATAGATTTTTCCCGCCTCGACAAATTGCTGCAGGGCACAGCAGCTTTCCGCCCAACCATAAATTGCCAGTGCCCTTTTGGTGAGATCTCCACTCGCCTGATAGAAAGCGGCATCTCCCTGAAAGCAGCTTTTCGCCTCTTCGGCCTGCCCTTTGGCCAAAAAAACCGCACCGAGTTCGTTGTTGACGACCCTCTTTTTAACCTCCAAGGGAAACTCTTCCCATTTTTCTCGCGTCTTCTCGAAAATCTGGATCGCCTCCTCCAGCCTCCCCTCGCGAAACAGCAGGCTTCCCCGATAATTTTCCAAAATCATCTCTTCGATAAAATCACCGCCATGCTCGTCGAGGAGCACCTTGGAGACCTGTAACGCCTCGCGTGCCGCATCGACCCGACTTGCCTTGAGATAGATGTGACACATCTCCGCAAAGGTTTGCTGGACCCAGCGCCAATGCTCTGGATTTTCCTGTTCACCTTTCACCATCGATTGGATCTCTTGCAACACCTTGATCGCTTCTTCCTGACGCCCTGCCAAAAAGAGGGCTCGGGATCTTTTGAGGTTGACCTCGACACAATCGGCCAGGCTGAGTGCAAGCTGCGAGGCCGTTTCGAAGATTCGGGCCGCATCCTGCCACCGTGTCTTTTTGAGGAGAGAATCTCCCGATTGGTTGAGATAACGATTACGTTCTTCTTTGGGAGCGGTTCCATGCCCCATATGCTCCCACGCAATCTCCTTTTTCCCCTCCACCGACAAAAAATATTCCCCCAGCACCTGATGGACCTCAGCAAGAGTTGTTGGCTCGACATGTTGAGGGACCCAGTCATGAAAGCTTGGATTGTTGAGCTTGATCTTTCCGGTGATCGGATCGCTGTAAATCAGCCCGGACTCTTCTAAGAGGGTGCAGTCATTACTGGTCGACCCGAAGTTGCTTTTTTTTAAAAAGTTTCTTTCAAGAGGCGCCTTGGCAATCGCCGCGGCAATCAGGATTTTTTGGCAACCACGGGACAAACTGTTAAAACGGTTTTGGCAATATTCATCGAGGGTTTTGGGAACCTTGAATTTTTTAAAATTGATCCCAACCTCCTTCAAAAAAGAAGGGGACCACTGCCCCGCCTCGTCAAAGATCTGCTGGGAAGCGATCAGGGAATGAAGGATCTCGGTGAGGATAAGAGGATTCCCCTGAGAACGTGCATAGAGTTCCTCAACCAAAAACTGGGGAGGGGATTCGACCCCGAGGACCGATCCCGTGTACTGGGCAACACCGGAAAGATCGAAGGGGCCAAGGTGGATATGATTTCCCAATGCAGCGATTGCCGCGGTATCGACCGAGGTCACCACCACGAGAACTTGATAACGATGCGGTTGTTTGAGCCATTGTCTCAGATAATCCACCTGCTCTTTTGTGGCATCTTCCAAAAGCACCAGACTGTCGGTGGTCAATTCGGGAAAGGGGACTTCCTCTGGCTCCATCACTGAAATCATGCGGAGCTGGGCATGATATTTGAGTTCTTTGATGAGCCTCGTTTTCCCCGTTCCGGGGTCTCCCGAGATCGCAATGCAACAAACCGAATCGGTGCGAGAGGTAAATACATTATCAAAGCAAGTAATCGCCTCCTCCCACTCCCTTTTGCGCCCCACCAATTGCCCTTCCCCGGGCAAATAAGCGAGTGCCGTTGCTGTCGTCTCCAGTGGATATCGGTGTCCGCTCGACAAATTCAAATCGCGAATCACTTGGTCGGCATGGTGGTACCGTTCCGCTGGGTTTTTCTGGAGTAGTTTTTTTAAGATCGGATCGAGGTAAAAAGGGATTTTGGGGGAACAAGACGTAATCGGCGGTGGACTCCATGATTTTTGGAGTTGGAGCATTTCTTTGATATCACTTCGCCCAAACGGATTCTCCCCTGAAAGACACTCATACCAGGCAACCCCCAAGGCATATAGATCCGCCCTACCATCGATTTTCTCCACACCCAAAATGGATTCCGGGGCCAGGTAGGCGGGACTTCCTATCAAGACCCCTTTTTTTTGTAGTTTGGCCAAACCAAAATCGATCAATTTGGTGATACCACCGTCTTGATTGCTGTCGACTAGAATGTTGGCTGGCTTAATATCAAAGTGGTAGACCTGGCGCCGATGTAAGTAACTGAGCGCTCTTAACGCTTGAACAAAAAGGGATTCAATCTGATCCACGTCCATCGATCGAGTCGCTTTAAAGATATTTCCCCCCTGGATATATTCACTGGTGAAAAAATATTTTCTGCTGGCGGGTTCAAATCCAAAATCGCGGATTCCGACGATATGTGGATGGTTGAGTTCTTTGAGGACGGTAAATTCTGACTTAAAACTTTCCAATACCTCTTCCGGAGTCAGGCACCCTTCGTTGATTTGGAGCTGCTTAAGTGCTACCTGTTGGTCTCCTGCTTCGGCAAGATAGACCACCCCTCCATATCCCCTACCTAATTCTTTGATCAGTTGGTATTTCCCAAACGGAACGGACATCTTGACCCCTCCCCATTTCGGAATAGTAACTCTCAAAAAAATTGAAAACAATACCAATGTAGCAATAGCAAGTTTTAGGCCTATCTAATGTTCTAAAACCATTAGCAACCCGACTTAAGGCAAGAAAAAACACCTGGTAGTCCCAAAATAACTCCGATAAATGGAGCAAATAGATAATAGTCCGTCTCGACAACCATTCATGAGTTGCTATCATAGCATTAATTAAGGAAAAATCATGAGCCCTCGCTTAGGTGCACATATGTCCATTGCTGGCGGAGTTGACCTTGCTGTCTCCCGTGGCGGGGGAATTGGTTGTGAGATCATCCAGCTTTTTACCAAGAGCAACAATCAATGGGCAGCAAAGCCACTTTTGGAAGCAGAGATCAAAAAATTTCGAGACAATATCGAACAACACAAGATTCACTCCGCCTTTGCCCACGATTCCTATCTGATTAACATGGGATCTCCTGATCCGGTCCTTCACCAACGCTCCCTCGCGGCGTTCATTCATGAACTGGAGAGGGCGGAACAATTGGGATTGATGGCGCTGGTCTTTCATCCTGGTTCCCACATGGGAAAGGGGGATGAAGAGGCGATTGAACGAATCGCGGAATCAGTAAACGAGGCCCACGTCAAAACTCCCAACTACAAAGTACTCACCTGTTTTGAAAATGCGGCGGGACAAGGGACCAATGTTGGCCATCGGTTTGAACATCTCGCGATGCTGATTGAAAAAGTAGAAAAGAAAGATCGCATCGGTGTTTGCTTCGACACGCAACACGCCTTCGCAGCTGGATATGATATGAGAACGGAGGAAGGTTTTCACAAAGTGTTTGAGGAGTTTGAACAAGTGGTGGGAATCAAATGGCTCAAGGCATTTCATCTCAACGATTCCAAAAAGCCTTTAGGATCCCGAGTCGACCGACATGACCACATTGGAAAAGGGGAATTGGGGTTGGAGCCGTTTCGGTGTCTGATGAACGACCCACGCTTTAAAGACCTGCCGATGTCGCTGGAAACCCCGAAGGGGGTGGAGTTGAAGGAGGATGTGATGAATCTGCAGACACTTCGTAGTTTATTCAATAAATAACAATAAAAACAAAAAGTTATAATTTAATGTGCCATAGTGTGCAATGTTTTTAAATTTTAATTGCACAATATGGCACAATATGGCACAATCAGCCATGCTTTCCTTCGAGATAAATGAAAAATTAGCTAATAAATTAAATGAGTTAGGCAATACCATTACCGACAAATTTGCCTCTCTCCATCAGCTCTCTAGCGAAGAAAAAGAAGGGATTCACCAATTTGCCCGGGTGAGTTCGATCGGGGCCTCTACTAGGATTGAAAATGCGGTTTTAACCGACGCCGAAGTGTTGTGGATCGATACGGAACTAAGTCAAAAGGGACATCCTACTGATTTCACAGAAAAACAAGCGCTGATTGAGGATAAGCTTTCAAAAGATCGCGAACGCAGCATCGAAGAGGTGGCCGGTTGTCGCAGCATGCTGTTTATTATCTATGAACAAGCGGAGTCTTTATTTCCATTGACTGAATCTATCTTGCGCGGGCTTCACCAAGAACTCATGCAGTATTATCCCCCCGCTCATCGTTTTCAGGGAAAATACAAAACGGTGACTAATAGTGTCATCGAAAAAAATCATAAGACAAAAGAAGAAAGAATCGTTTTTCAGACCGCAGATCCTGGTCCATTGACCGAAGTAGCGATGACGGAATTAGTTCAATGGTACAATCGAGAGAATGTAGAAAATCCACGCTCTCTGGCTGTTGCCTGCGAATTGGTATTTCGATTTTTAGCGATTCACCCATTTCAGGATGGGAATGGTCGACTCGGTCGAGGGCTGTTCTTATTAGCACTTCTGCAATCACCAGAAAAATCCATAGCCACTCTTGCTCGATACATTGCGATCGATCGGCAAATTGAGCGTCATCGCCAAGAATATTATCGTGTCCTTCAGCTCTGTTCGAATGGGATATATAAACAAGACTCCAAGGAATATCGTATCGAAATATTTTTGGACTTCATCATCAAGATGTTCACTTTGGCATTAAAAGATATTGAGGTTTATCAAACAAAAATAGCGATGTTTCAAAAATTTTCAGAATCTTCCGTCAAGGTGTGGAACTATTTCAAAGAACATCCTGAAAAAAGAATAGCGACAAGTGAATTAATGGAGTGGACTGGTTTGCCTCGAAGAACAGTCATCAATTCACTGAATATGTTGCACAAAAATTTATTTATTCAAAAAAAGGGGGAAGGGGCCGCAACAAGATACCAAATGATTTTTTAAAATATCCTAATTTATGGGTATAAATGAGTCTCTAAATCACCCGGTAGTGCGGCTTCGGCAATCGATCGATCCTCATCACCGTTCTGTCCGGGATCTCCTGCCAATCTTCTGAAGTCATCTTTTCCGACGCGATAAAAAGCGCATACCCCCGCTTTTTCCAAGGGGTTTCGATGACGGTGCCATCCTCGTGACTAATATACTTATGATGAACCCCTTCATGAGGTCCACGCTCCAAGATAAAGAGCTGCTTTTCTCCAAAGCGGCAAACATAAAGCGTCTCGCCATTGGAGAGAAAAACATTAAAAAAACCTAGGCCGGGGCGCTCAAACAATTCTGCAAAAATCGATTTTAATAACTCATCTGTTTTTTCGTTGGGAGGTTGTTCGGTAAGCCCCTGGGCATCAAGTTGGGAAAGTATAAACGCAAAGAGTAATTCACTATCCGTCTCCCCTTCGATTTCGGATAGTCGGGTTGCGGAAATTCTCTCTCTTAAAAAATTAAGATCATCAATCGTACCATTATGCGCAAATATCCATTTCCCCTTTAAAAAAGGATGGGTATTGGGAATGGAGATTTCCCCCACCGTCTTCTTTCGCACATGCGAAATCAACACCTCCCCTTCACGCTGGGTGGCGAGATCGTGAAACAACCCATCGTCATTGGCGCAGCTAATGCCACGATTCAAGTTCCAGCCGAACCGCAAACCATTTTCGGGACGATCTTGAGAGCTGTAAACCGCCAACCCCCAGCCATCCGGATGTTCCTGGGAAAGTGTAGCAAGACTGCGTGGGGCTTCCTTCAACAAGACCCTGTATCGCGTCGGCACTAACGTGACAATTCCAAGTAAACGGCACATGCTTCAGCAATTTTAACCAATCTTGGGGGGAGATGACTAGTTTCTTTCTTTAGTTGCAACTTTCTACATTACCATCGGTGACCGAGGAAGCAAAAGGCCCCTTTGCCAAATATACAAAATTTGTATATGATGAGAAAAATAAGGTTTTTATGCCTATTAGTACCGTCAACATCTCTTTTCAAAAAAAGCTTTTAAAAGATATCGATTCAGTCGCTCTTGATGAAGACCGAAGCCGCTCGGAGTTAATTCGCGAGGCGACTCGACAATACATTGAGCGAAAGAAGCGGTGGAAAGAGCTTATCCAAATGACCAGGGCTCATGCCAAGAAGAGACGGCTTAAAACTCAAGACACTGCCGCAGCCATTCAAGAATACCGCAGACAATTAAAATGAAAAACCGGCTTGTTTTAGACACCAATGTTTTGATTTCGGCTCTGGTCTTCGGGGGTAAACCAGAAAAAGTCTACCAACGGATCCTTACGTCTCATGATGATGGATTTGTCAGTTTAGAAATTCTCACCGAATTAAGAGGGGTGCTTACAGGAAAGAAGTTTAGTTATGCTCATTCTCTAGTTGATTTTTATATTTCTGAAATTCAATCAATTTTTCAAATGGTCTATCCGGAGATTCGTTTGAACGTGATTCAAAGAGATCCTCAAGACAATCGTGTCTTAGAATGTGCCATCGAAGCAAAAGCTCATTTTATTATCTCAGGCGATAATGATTTGCTTGATCTTAAAAAGTATCAAGAGATTAAGATTTATTCTCCACAAGAGTTTTTAGCAGAAATAAAAAACATCTAAACCTGCTCAGTCACCGATTCGACGTGTCTTCTTAATATCCCCCCAAAAAAAACAGCTATTCGAAAGTAATTTCCAAATTTTCCCCAACCAATAACAAAGGCTTAGTTAAACTTTTCTTAATTAAAGACGGATCAAAAAAAACTGCCCAGCAAAAACTGGGCAAGTGCTAATATTCTTAAAAAATCTAAGTCAGTGATTTAAGATATTTTTACAGACTAATTTCGCTCCAATCATCCCCACTACAAAAATATAACAAATAATAATAATTGCCGGTGTATCCCCCTTTTACAGCCCTCAGATCCCCTGGGGTGCAGGTGCTGGGTAGCGGTGAAGCTGTTGGAGCTAAGTTAATCTGTCCGCGATTCCCAGCAGCATTAGTAAATTGTCCTCCTGGGCCATTTATAGAGTCTCCTCTTATGCCGGGGCCGGTACTACTGGCTGCATAAACGCCATATCCACCACTAGAAGTCCCTTTGACACCAGTTGTATTACTGTAACCCGCCCCAAGAATTGCTGTAGAGGTGCCAGAATTAGATGAATTATAAGTATAAAAAGCTGGTAAACCAGAAATGGAGCTCATCAGAGTAGTCATGCCTGCTGTTGAATTCGTCGAATCCATCATCATCGCACTCACACTTGCCCACGCCTTCTCCACCCACTCAAAATTCGACGCCCCCATATAAAGCGCGACCAATAACGCCATCGTCAAACATCGAATCGTTCTCTTTTGTTTTTTGAATGACGACTCAAGTTTTTCAAGTCGATTGACCGTAGCATCGACTATTTTATTTTCTATTAATTTTTC
>JBGTGJ010000129.1:0-9996 GCA_041746775.1 bacterium | reverse complement strand
CAGCCCCCTTAAATCCGGTGAGATGACAGTTTCGGATCGCATTGCTGCTGCTAGTGATTCTCAACCCATCCAACGTTCCGTCGGAGGCTTCCCCTTCCGGGCTTTGCCCCCCTTTAAGGACCACTCTGCCCGAAGTGGTTTGGCAGTCGATTGTCGTGAGAGAGCCAGAAATTTCTGGCAGAGCCCCTTGTGTTATCCGAATGATTTTTACCTGGGGGTCAAAAACGATTTTAACGATCGTGAAGGGGTTTTGCCCTCGAATTCCATTGGCCTGAATCAAGGAGGAGCGGAGGGTGCCGGGTAAAATGCCGTCTGATTCGCGATTCACGGTCAGGAGTTTTTCGGAAAATATGGAACTATAAGAGGGGGTGGCAGCAGGTGTGGGGGATTGTGCCAAGGCAAGATGAGATGCCAATACCGAAATTCCTAAAGTAAAATGAAGAATTTTTCTTTTGAATCGCCACATGACAATCAAGTTATCGGTCGTTTTTGGAAAAAGTTGCTAGAGAAATCTGAAGACGCGTTGCTGAAAATGTAAGTATTTTTAAGCAGTTGCCGCTTTGCCGTCTACCTTATAGGGTTGGTCAAACAGCGTCACCCCTTGCTGTTTGAGCTTTTTGACCACTTCATCGGCGAGCTCTTGGTAATTGAGGGAGCCAGAGCTGGAGGGATAATTGTCAAACACCGGGAGCCCTTCGAGTTGGGCCTTATTGAGGGCGGTATTGATCGCGATTTGGCTTTTGAAGACCTTGCCGCGGAAATAATTTTTGATATTGGTCTCGATAATCTGATTCATGTTGAGATTGCGGCCATCAACACGAGTGAAAAGGACTCCTAAGATTCTTAACTTAGGGTTAAGCCGTTCATTCACCGTCTCCAGAGTTTCGACCAGATCATGCACCCCTTCAAACGCCAAGACACTCATTTCGCAAGGAACGACGCAAAAGTGGGAAGCGACCAGCGAGTTGAGGGTGAGATTTCCTAAATTAGGGGGGCAATCGAAGAGGATAAAATCGAAGTGAGTGCGGGCAACCTTGAGTGCCTCCATGAGGATATATTCTTTACCGATCTTGGTGGCGAGGAGGCTTTCGGTTTCGTAAAGGGTCTTATCTCCGGGGGAGATAAAAAAATTATCGAGCTCGGTCGGGATGATCCCATCCATCAAATTCCCTTTTTTGTGGGAGAGAATGGTGGATAGCGGGGAATACTCCACCCCTTCAGGGATCAAGGCACCGAGAGATTTTTCAACATGCCCTTGTGGATCAAGGTCGACGACCAAGACTCGCTTATTGTGAAACTTGGCGAGTGCGACCCCCAAATTCACAGCAGTCGTGGTTTTTCCGACTCCCCCTTTTTGGGAACAGATGCTAACGATCGATGCGCGCTTGTTTCCCTTTTCGTAATTTGCAAAGCTTTGGGAGGTTTCGACAGTGAGTAATTCTTTGATTTTTTCAGTCAGTACTGACATTTTTGATTTATAAATTATGTATGGTTGATGAAGCTTAGAATTTCCCGACCAACTTTCATCAGATAAAGCAGTAACCGCGTGATTGCAAGGGGGAATTTAACTAATCTTTGTAAAATTTTTGTGACGAGGAACTTTTTGATGCAAGCAGTCTATGTACATACACCATTTTGCGTGAGTAAATGTTTCTATTGCGATTTCAATTCGATCGGAATCGGAAAAGCGGCGCCTCCTGAAGAAAATTATGTCGAGGCGCTCGGGAAAGAAGTGACGCGCTGGGAAAAATCACTGATGTCTCCCAAAAATCAAATCGACACCCTTTTTTTTGGGGGAGGTACCCCGTCACTTTTGTCACCTAACTCTTTTCTGAAGATTTTTAACCAACTTCAATCGATCTTTTCGTTCGATTCCCACTCCGAAAAAACTATCGAGCTCAATCCTAAGACGGCAGATTTAGAAAAAATGATCGGGTTTACCGAAGTTGGTTTCAATCGACTATCGATTGGAGTGCAAACGCTTAACGATGATTTATTGCATCGCCTAGGAAGGGCACATTCCTCCGAAGAGGCGTTGCAAGCGATCGAGTGGGGGATTCAATCGGGGTTTTCCAAACTCAGTATCGATTTGATGTATGGGTTGCCTGAACAAACCATCCAAGATATCCAAAATAGTTTAGAGCGATTGAGTGTTTTTCCGCTGAAACATCTTTCTGCTTATGAATTAATTTTAGAAGAAGAGACCGAATTTTTTAAGTGGCATGCTCGAGGAAAACTTCCGCTCCCTGAAGAGGAAAAAGTTTTTGCGATGCAGGAATCGATTGCTCAGTTTGCCGAAACCAAGGGGATGAGGCAATACGAGGTCAGTAACTATTCCCAATTAGGTGAAGAATCTCAACACAACTTGCACTATTGGAACTATGACAGTTTTGTCGGGCTGGGGGCTGGAGCGGTTTCTTTTCTTAAGGGGTCTGAATTGCAAAAAGAATTCCTGTCGAACGTTCCTCATTCAAAATTAAACCCAGAAACGATCTATGGTTATCGTTTGACCAACCCAAAACCGCTTGATTCCTATCAAAAAAATTCCCACCTTTGGGAAGGAGTCGAGATTGAACCGATTTCCTATGCAGTGGCGGCGGGAGAGTATATGATGATGGGGTTGAGAAAGGGGGAGGGGATTAAGTACCATGAGTTGGAATCGAAATTGGGCATGCCATTTCCTGATCGATATCGCGAGGTGATTCAGCAGGCTTCTCAAAAAGGATGGATGGAAGCCGATGCGAGTGGTTGTCAACTGACGAAGCAGGGGATTTTGTTTAGTAATGAAATTTTAGAACAATTTTTTCTAGAGGTGTGTTGACAAAAATCCTTTCTTCCACTTTTTTTGAAAATCCTCCAGCGCCGGATTTTCAAAAGCCCTGAAAATCGATGTTATTAAAAAGGCGCTAAGGTAATCGATTTTCAGAAGGCCGTTCCAGAAAGGATTTTTGTCAACAATCTATTAAAAAGAAGAGGTGAGAATAAGATGGCTCATGAAGATAAATTAGAACAATTTAAAGAGGCGATGCGGGCGAAAAAAGAGGTGGAGGCTCGTCAAAAGATGAATCAAGAAAAGGAGCAAGGTGACGAATCTCAGAACACTTCTGAATTAGAAGGAACTTTGGCCAAGACTCAGGCTGAACTCAAGGATGCTAAGGAACAGTATGTTCGTCTCTATGCCGAGTTTGAAAATTTTAGAAAACGAGCGCAGAAAGAAAAAGAGGAGAACCTTCGCTTTGGTCATGAGCGGGTGATTAAAGAGCTGCTTCCGATTCTCGATAATCTTGAAAAGGCGTTAGAACATGCCAAGACCGATGCCGATAAAGAATCCCTCGTCAAAGGGGTCGAACTGGTGCTGAAACAATTCATGAGTGCGTTGGAGGCGTTTGGGCTTAAACCGGTTCGTTCCGTGGGCCAGCCATTTGATCCGCATCATCATGAGGCGATGGGGCATGAAGAGTCGGAAGAGCATGAGCCGCATACAGTGGTTCAAGAATATCGCCGCGGATACAAACTTCACGATCGGTTGATTCGCCCTTCTTTAGTGACGGTCGCTAAACCCCCCGAAGAAAAAAATCAAAAAAGCTCGGATGAAGAAGAGTAATTACCATTCCAAGCTTTCTATTTGACCTCAGTTTTTAATGTGTGTAACCACGTTCTTCTTTAAGGAAGGGATCCATTTTATCTAATCAATCTCTCCTTCTTTAATTTTATCAGGTGTTAGAATTAAGAGGAAAAAAACATGAAAAATTTTCGATTTGTCCCACTCTTTATCTTTCTCATTTTATCCAGCTGCGCCCTCTTGAAAGGGCAAACCAAAGTCCAATATCCCAACTCTGTCTCTTCAGAGATGCGGGCGGAGTTTGATCAGGCTGAAGAAAAATTTACCGCAAAAAACTATGATTCCGCCGAAAAATTGTTTCAACAATACGCCACGAAATTTCCCTATAATGAGCTGACCGATGCTTCAGAGTATCGCTTGGGGCAAATCCTCATGCTGCGAAAAAATTATTCTGGGGCGGTCCAAAAATTTGATCCTCTGATTAAGAAAACTCCAGATCCAGCTGTTGCCTCGAGAGCCCGTGTAAAAGCCGGAATTTCTGAATATCGCTTAGGAGATTTCTCAGCCGCGCTCGATTATTTTGACAAGACCGACCCGCAGTACATTGGCATCAATGATCAAGTTAAAATGGCAGGGTTAGCATTGTTGGCGATTGAAAAACTGAAGGCGCATCCTGAGCGTAAAGGTTTTTATCAAGCGGTCGAGTTGGATACCTATCAAGCGCTTTCGGATGCCGAATTTGAGCAAAAGTATGGTTCGGAAGTTTCCCCCCGACAAGATCTGGTCGATGGATTGTCGGAATGGGTCGAATTGCCGGCGGAGGTCAGCAAGCTGGATCCTCGCTTACCTA
Organism: bacterium; assembly: GCA_041746775.1. Taxonomy (GTDB): domain Bacteria; phylum UBA10199; class UBA10199; order DSSB01; family DSSB01; genus JBGTGJ01. The sequence continues at coordinate 5,584 of JBGTGJ010000129.1, read as the reverse complement.
ATTATAAGGCGCAACAGAGCGCCCCTTATGTTGATTACAAGTTGGGGATGGCTTACTTCAATGTTCAGGATAAAAAATTAGCTAGAAAATATCTCAATCAGTTGGTCGAAAAAAATCCCAATCATCCTTTGGCGATTAAAGCCAAACCGACTTTGGCGGGGTTAGGGGCCGAACCAGTAGCTCCCAAAACACAGAAAGGGAAGGGGGCTCATTATAAGATTGGAGCGTTGCTTCCACTTTCGGGAAAATATGAGATCTATGGGGCGAATACTCTGAAAGGGATGGAGTGTGCCACTAGCGCCAAAGCGCCGTGCAGTTGGTTAAGTAATATTGAATTAGTGGTGCGAGATGACCAGGGGGATCCCGCGATCGCTGAAAAAATGGTGGAAGAATTAGTTAATCAAGAAAAAGTGATTGCGATTGTCGGTCCGTTATCGTCCGGTTCTGCGCTGGCCGCGGCCAAGAAGGCGCAGGCGTTGGGGGTAGCGATGATCAGTCTGGCGCAAAAAGAGGGGATCGTGGCGACCGGTAGCAATATTTTTCGCTTCAGCTTTACTCCACAAGAACAGTTGCGTGGGCTTTTGCAATACACCACCAATAAGGCGAACAAAAAATCGGTAGCGGTTTTTTACCCTAACTCTAACTATGGAAAATTATTCTTAAGCAAACTTCAGGAGATGGCCCCTCAGTATGGTGCCTCCGTTGCCGCCAGCCAATCTTATAATCCAGCGGCTCAGCTCAATTCCCAACTCCGACAGCTTAAATTTCAGGTCTCTAAGAAAACTATAGATAATCCAATTGGCTTCGATGCGCTCTTCATTCCAGATTCTTACGCTTCCGTGCTAAAAATTCTACCTCATCTCGAAGATGCCGGTATGGATAAAGTTCTTTTGATGGGAACGAATGCCTGGAACGATCGCAGCCTTGCCGAAAAATCATTTGGTAAGTTAGACAACTCCGTCTTCCTTGATATCTTTTTTAATGGCTCTGGAAATCCGCAGTTAAAACAATTTGTCGATCAATTCAGTTCCGCTTACGGCCATCCCCCTTCGACGCTCGAAGCGATGGGATTCGATGCCGTGAGATTTTTGGGACAAGCACTTCAGTCGAAAAAACCTTCTTCACCCAGTGGAGTTCCGTTGGCTTTACAAGCGCTCAAAGGATATCATGGTGTCACAGGTCTCCGCTCTTTTCTCTCCGACCGTGAAACTGAGACGGATCCTTATCTCCTGACGATTGAAAAAGGGGAGATCAAAGAGATTCATTAGTAGGTTTTTATGTCCTCTCTCCATGAATTTGAAATGATCCAAAGGATACAAAGAACTCTCAGTTCACTTTCAAAATTAGATTGGTTGGTAGGGATAGGGGATGACGCGGCGGTTCGAAAAATTTCTGCTCATCATTTTGAATTGATCACTCAAGATATCCTCCTCGAAAAAATTCATTTCATCGCAAAGACTGCAAAAGATTTTGTCAAACTTGGTTGGAAGGCTCTCGCTGTCAATCTGAGTGATATTGCGGCGATGGGGGGGCTTCCTATTGGTGCGGTGATAGGGTTGGGAATTCCCTCTTCTGCAAACATTCGTGATGTTGACTCGCTCTATCAAGGGTTGAAGGAATGCGCAGAGAAATATCATTGCCCGATCGTGGGTGGAGATACCAATCGGTCTAAAAGTGGTTGGGTGATTGCGGTAACGGTGGTTGGAGAATGTAAGTCTTTTCCGATTTTGCGGAAAGGGGCCAAGATAGGGGACTCTCTTTGGGTGACTGGCACATTAGGAGATGCTGCCTTGGGATGGAAATTGAAGCAGCAGAGGATCTTAAATAAAGAAGGGGAGCATTTTTTGCGAAGGTTAGAACGTCCAGTTCCACGTCTCGATTGGGGGGGTGAATTCCTTCGCAGCAAAATGGTGACTGGTATGATCGATCTCAGCGATGGACTAGCAGGGGATGTGCGGCATTTGATGGAGGCTTCGGGGGTTGGTTTTGAGATCGAGTTGGAAAAAATTCCTCGAGATCCACGATTCAGTTTAGTTTGCAATAAGCATCGGTTTTCTCCTTACTCTCTGCTTCTCGAAGGGGGAGAGGATTATGAGCTTTTGTTTACGGTGCGGAAAGGGGAGGAAATGAGGTTTGAAAATTTGCTTCAAAAGAAATCGATTGAGGCAACTTGTATTGGGAGAGTCACAAAGAATCGCAAGTTAGTTTTTCTGGAGAATGCAAAAAAGATCAAAAAATCCTTCGTTGGGTTCCAGCATTTTTAATCATGAACAAATTCCATCAATCTCCTACCCAATCTTGGCGAGAACAAGATCTCGGTCCTGACCGTGTTGAGCCTCCATGCCCTTACTTTGGCAAATGCGGCGGATGTCAGCTTCAACATATGAATGAAGCGAGGCAATTAATAGAAAAAGAAAAGTGGGTAAGAGAAATCTTTCAGGGGATGATTCCGGAAGAGAAAATTCACTCGATGATACCCTCTCCAAAGAATTGGAATTATCGTCGTCGTGTGCAGTTTCAAATTAGTCCTGACGGCGAGGTGGGGTTTTATGGGTGGGGGAGCCAAAAGGTGGTGCCGATTAAAGAGTGTTTGATTGCAGATGAAAGGATCAATGCGGCCATCCCTATGGTTCAAAACAAGGCAGCTGAATTCCTCTCCACGAACAAAAAACCTGCTGAGCTATCCTACGAGGTGACGGTTCAAGAAAATGAAGAGGTTGAAATCCAGCGAAGAGGAACCGACCGACAATTTCTTCAGGTGAATCCCGAGGCGAATCAAATGTTGCAGGAGTTTTTGCACGCCTCTTTAGAAAAAAATCCTCCTCGATCCGTGCTTGAGCTTTATGCCGGAAGTGGAAATCTGACTTATGCGTTGGCCGATGAGAAGATTTCCTGGACGGCGGTAGAGTCGAATCCATTAGCGGTGGAAGAGGGACGGCGAAAATTGGGGGAGAAAAAGGATTCTATCGAATGGGTTTTGGATAGCAGCGCCAAGTTTCTCAAAACAAAAATAAAAAAACTTCCATCGTTCGATCTTGTTTTATTGGATCCGCCTCGAGAAGGGGCGGGGGAGATTATTCCGTATCTACTTCAATTAAAAACTTCGAAGATCTGCTATGTTTCTTGTCATCCGCTGAGTTTAAAACGAGATCTGAAGAAATTGTTAGCGGGAGGTTATGGGGTAGAAGAGATGCAACCGATCGATTTTTTTCCCCAGACGATGCAGGTTGAATTAGTAGTAGCTATAAAAAGGTAGGGGCGAAGCATTGCTTCGCCCCTACGGATCATCCACAATACTTTCTATTACGGGCAAGTCGCGCTGATTGCTCCACCTGCCGTGATAACTCCCTCTCTCTCTCCATCAAAGGTATAACTCGAAGTCGAAGAATTAAGTGGAGCAATCCCTTTTCTTAAAGCTGATTTACGAATCCGACATCTCACCTCTTCCGGATCGAGTGGGCCACCCGCTTCTTCCATCAGCGCAACGACTCCCACGACATGTGGTGTTGCCATGCTGGTTCCGCTGAATCGAACCGTTCCTCCCCCTCTCTTGAGAGAAAGAATTCCGATCGAAGCAAGTCCACAATTTCGGCTGACGTCTTCTTGATCGGCACCTGGGGCTGAAATGCTAACACCAATACCAGTACTGTTATTAAATGCTCCATCAGTGGTGAAATAAGAGGCGGTGTCAGCTGGAATGGTTGAACTGAAAGATCGACAACGATTGTTGATGCCGGCTTTTGCGGTAGTGCTGGCGACTGCTAATACTTCAGGATAATTCGCGGGGACATTTTGTGGGACCGTACTGGTCTGGTCGTTTCCTGCTGCGACGACGACTGAGATGCCATGCTGGTTTGTCAACGTTTGCACAACGGAGCGCATCGCAGGATTATCATTCGTCGTTCCGAATCTTCCCAAGCTCATATTCACGACTCGAATCGGTGGATTCACGCTTTCCGCATGATCGGCTATCCAATCGAGACCAGCGATGATGTTAGCATCCGATCCGCTTCCGGAAGCACTCAAAACCTTAACAGCATAAAGTCTGGCGTTGGGGGCCACCCCAACGACGCCGGTAGAATTGTTCAATGCAGCGACGATTCCTCCGACATGTGTTCCGTGATTATTGTCGTCCTGACAACTTGAATAAGCGGTGAAACATGGATCACTTGGATCGAGATCAAGGTCGACATGATTATAATCTAAACCGGTATCAACGATCGCTACTCCGATACCGTCTCCGGTATAGGAGAGGGCCCCTGGGGTAGCTCCAATTCTTTGTACGCCATTGGGGATGACCTGTCCCGCAGTGGGAGTTCCGCTTCCTGGTTTTGCAAACGCAAACACTTCACGATCCGGAATCACTTCGGCCACATCAGGATCTGCGATCATGGAGGAAAGTGCGTTGCTGTCTTGAGTGTGAAAGGCGATCGCATTGGTGTGATTATAATTAAAACGAACCGTCGCTCCTAAACCTTCAACAATTTCTTTTCGGTCTTCTTTCGAAAGTTCTCGATTAAAGAGCAGAATCCCGTTGCAAGGGACATTGGCTGCGCTGGGAAGCAAACCATCTTCAAGACATGGAGGAGCTTCCAACAAACCTGGAGGAGTACTAGGTGGCTCTGCCTGTCCATTCGAAACAAAACCAAAAGTTAACAGTAAAAAAGCGAGTAACATGTGAGAGGGGGATTTTTTTTTCATTGAGTAAGGTCTCCTTTGGAAAAACTAGTGTAGCAACTTAAGTGCCAAAATAAATTTGCAGAGAAAAATTTTGTAAGAGGTTAACTATTCAAACAATTTTTAATTTTTTTATTTTTATTTTGTTCGAAAAAAAAATTCACTCTAATTTTCATGACATCGTTTTGACGGTTTTATCTTTTTGAGAGAGAAAGTTCGGAGCGAGGTTTTCTGTTTTTGGTTTGTGAAGCCGACGGCTTATTTAGATCACTCTCTCCGGAGTGGAATCTCCACTTTTTAGCGCAGCTTGTCAAAAGTTTTTTAATTTCGGTATCTTATCTTGGTTCTGCATCTTACTTTCTCACTAATTCCTGATAAAATTAATTATGGACAAAAATCGGCCAAATCCGTTGGGAGTGCTTCGGGTTTTATCCCCTCCTGGAGTTTTTCCACAGGGGGCCCAAAAGCTCGATACCGATCTTCCTCTATATATAGATGAAACTTTGATCGAGGTGAGGAAATTGCACCTTGATTCTGCTTCCTTCCATCAACTCAAAGAGGAGTTTTCTAACGATCCAAAGAAAATTGCTCAAAGAATTCTAGAGATTACGCATGATCGGGGGAAGATGGAAAATCCGGTGACTGGATCAGGGGGGATGCTGATTGGGAAGATCGTTCAAAAAGGGGGAAAGTCCCCACATCCTTTTAAAATAGGGGAGGAGGTTGCGACGCTAGTGAGTCTGACACTGACCCCTCTCTATATAGAGGAGGTTCGATCAGTCGACATGAGCAGGGGAGAGATTGACATCAAAGGGTATGCGATCCTGTTTGCGAGTGGTTGTGTGGCGCCACTTCCTGAAGACATTCCGGAATCGGTCGCTTTGGCGATTTTCGATGTGTGTGGGGC
>JBGTGJ010000128.1:0-3127 GCA_041746775.1 bacterium | reverse complement strand
GTTCTCTGGAGATCATGGAAGTGGTGTTAGAGTCTTCAATTGGCCTTTCAATAAGTTTTACTTCTATTAATCCATTGGCCAGAATTCTCTCAATTTTTTGAATCGTCGTGTGACTCGTGTTGGTTCCCTTAGCAACGGTATTTGCTCCACCTCTTTGGGAGTTTGGTGAGTACATATTGATAAATGTAGCTCGAAGCATCTTCCAAAAAATTTCTAAATTCGGATGGGCCTCCATTAATTTTTTAATCTCTTTTTGAACCTCTATATAGCTCCATTTTGGTTTTACCTTTGGTAAGTCTTTTAAACACTCTTCAAGCAGTTTATTACCTCGATTAATTTGAGTTGTGTGAGGCACTTCAATCTCTGGTTCCGCAATTTCGTTCCTCTCACGATATGTTAAGGTTGCTACTCGCCTTGCAAACCGTTTATCGAAAGGCAGATACCCATTCATCATTCCCACGAGATCTTCTTCGGTCAGCGCGAGATCAAACGCCATCTCATCGAGTTTACTAAGATAAGGTTTAGCTTCTAGGATCCTTCGAAGTGCCTTGGCGGTCTCGGTATGTTTTCCGGTAAGCTGGTCAGTTGGGATGAGGTGGTGTTCTCTGGCTCCCTTGATTTTTTCGTTAGCAGCAGGAGGTTCAATTAGATCAGGTTTTTGGAGCTCGATTTTGCCATCGGGATCCTGCGCGTATTTTAAGCCACCAAAACCTGCCTGACCAAACTCTCCACTGACGAGATCCAATGGTTTTCCCTGTTTTCCCACCATCTCGCGGGGATCTATCCCGATAACTCGAGCATAAGTCATCAGCGGCTTGGTTCCTCCCCATCGATCTGCAATATAGATCTTTCTTCTCGGGATAATTTTCAGAATCGTTCCATCCTCGGAGACTTCATCGGGTCGGTAACGATCGATCCTTCCTTGTTCTTGACCGATCGTCAGGTAAGAGAGTGCCGGCCTGCTTCCGATCTCATTCTGGATCCACCAGGCATTTTTTCCGGTCGCCCAAACATCAACATTTGCTACTAATTCTAGTTTTCCTTCTTCTCCAGCTCGGTCGATTGCTTCACGAACCTTAGTTGGGGTTTTTCCGGTAATCACCACAGCAATTCCATCGATCTTTTCTGTGACCTGACCTGCTTCAATATATCTTCGTTCTGTGCTCTCTTTTGAAAAGTCTCGAATGGTTTTTCCGCTTCTCGCATATTTGATGTAGCTAATCGGTTGTTTTCTTTCGAGCGCTTCAGTGGCCTTGTCGAGCAAATCGGTATTCTGAGGATTTTCAATGACCAGGATGTTCCGCTTTCCTAAACTCTTTCTCTCCTGACCAAATTCATCAACGCTGCTTGGACGCTCAGGTGTGGCCTGATAAATCTGATAACTCCTTGCCAATTCTTCGGCATGAGCAATCAACACTCCGAAGGCGATCGTGGTTGCGGGGCGGTTTCCATTTCTAATTCCATGTGCCTCGTGCCCTGCCCAAATGAGCCAATCGCGATCTTCGTTTCGCACCGTCTGTTCAAGATCTTTTTTAACAAAGTCAGAAGCATCCCCCGATCCGATAACCTTGATTTTTTGAAGATCGGTCTCAGAGCGGATTTCGACCAGGCTATACGGAGGGGTGATTCCATGTCGGATCGCTTCAAGGGGTGGTAGTTCATAGAGAATGTTGGATTCCGCACGCTCATCAGGTGGAAGGGTCGCCGTGAGACCCAACTCATAGATCCCTTTGCCATTCGAAAGTTCTTGCGCTATTTTTCTAGAGATCTGCCAGATATCAGCGCTACCCCGGTGATATTCATCCAGCATTACCAATCCAAGACGTCCATTTGTTCCCAGAGATTTTTTAAGCTCACTCTTAAAATGAACAGCACTATCTTTTCGTCCCGTTGTCTGGACCATCGCTACTAGGAGATCCCCACTATAGTCTGACTCTCCATCTCCAATCTGTGTGATGCGAATGTCTCTCTCGTATTTCTTTCTAAACAGTGGATTTAAAATCTTTTGTATCTTGCTAAGATTTTGGCCCCGAACCGCCTCTCGATCGACAAAAATGATTGCCTTGTCTCCCCTAGAAAAATCAAGCCAACTTCGGGCAATCCCTAATGCCACTGCTCCGGCCATCACATGTGTCTTTCCACTACCAGTGGGACTCACGACTATTCCAGTTCGCTTCATGTGAGCTCGTTGTTGAATCGACCAATCAGCATCCAGTTGTCGGGTTGGATCCCACTGATGGGGTCTTAAGGCTATTTGAAGATCTGGATGATAAACATTTTCCAAGGCGGGGATTTTTTGGCTGATCTTCCAAGGCGTACCAAAGGTCTGCTCAATGGATATAGGGCGAGGAGGACGAGGAGTGCGTGGTCCGGGAATTGGACGAGGTGGTTTTGGATTTTTCTGCTCCTCAGGGATATCTTGGAAGAATCGATGGAGATTTACTTCAGAGTTAGTTACCCCTGCCATTTCTTTTTGAATCTCTGCCTCACGTTCTGCCTTCCTCAAACGATTTTGAAGTATTAGAGCGGTATCGTGAAGATCAGATAGGTATTCGGCATCTTCTATAATTTCTGGATTAGATAATTGTTTTGAAAGCTGCTCGAGCCTGGTTTCAATTTCTACTTTTTTGGAACTATCAGGAAGAGAATGAAGATTGGTCTGGATATGGCTTAAGAGAGCTTGGACCTCACCCTCAGAAACAGCGGGGACAGACTCTGCATTGCTTCGTCTTGCAGGGGCTGGGCCTTCCAAAACTACAGGTACTGCTGCGCGTGGGACGGAAAACTCTGAAGTAATGAGGTTGGGAACAATTCTTGCCGGAGTAATGACTGGAACACTGGGAACAAGTTCGTAAGTTGAAATAGGGAAATTTTCGCTAACAGTTGGCAGAACGTCTGGAGTACTTGAATTCACCTCTACGGAGGTTAGAGGCATTACCTCAAGAGTTCGTGTCACCTCTTCCTCTCTACCATTCCTCAGATAATCCAGTACTCCCTGTTCCTCACTCGGACTCAGCTTTTCTTTCGCCACTAATTCCAAAAGAATATTTTTGAAGAGCTTGAGCTGAGTCGTGGATAAAGAACTATCGCTGTGCCCTGCCTGCTGAATCGTTTGACGGAGTTTTTC
>JBGTGJ010000127.1:0-4618 GCA_041746775.1 bacterium | reverse complement strand
AGTTTTGGGTAAGCCATCTCAAACATCCCAAAAAACGCTTAGAAGAATTATCTGTTCACATCGACGACCTGACGACTCAACTTCGACTAGGAATGGATGCCTCTCTCAAAGAGAAAAGATCTCAACTCACACTCTTGTCGGAAAAACTCGAGGTACTCTCCCCCCTTTCGATTTTAGCCCGAGGATACTCGATTGTGCGAAAACCGGGAGGAACCATCGTTAACGATTCCAACCAAGTCAAACCAGAAGAGGAGATTCAAATCCGCTTAAAGAAAGGGGCGATCCTTTCAAAAGTCATTAAAAGGATTGACGGAGAAAATCTCGATTGTTAGCGCCAGTATTGTCATCCTGGAGAAATCCAGGATCCATTTTTCTAATAGAAACCATTCCTTAACTTTAAAGGTGGTTTATTTTAGAGAATGGATCCCAGATCAAGTCTGGAATGACAATTCATTTTTGTAATCGAATAAAACTATGGCTATTGAAAAACAAACCTTCGAAAACTCCCTCCAACGACTCGAAGAGATCGTCACCCATCTTGAAGAGCCAGATCTATCCTTAGATAAATCCCTCAAATTCTTCGAAGAAGGGATCAAAGTCGCCCGCTTTTGTGAAAAAAAATTAACCGAGGCGGAAGGGAAAGTTGAACAGCTGATGAAAGAAAATGACTCTTTTAAAAAGGTCCCCCTCGAATGACAAAACCTCAATTCGATCTCCCCGCCTATCTCGAAGCCAAACAGGTGAGAGTGGAACAAGCCTTGAAGGAATTTCTTCCACCTAAAAACCAATGGCCCAACAAATTACATGAAGCGATGCACTACAGCTTACTTGCTGGAGGAAAACGACTTCGCCCCGTTCTCGCCTTAGCGGCAGCAGAATCGGTGGGTAAAGACGACCAAGTCGCGATGCCAGTCGCCTGTGCCCTCGAAATGATTCATACCTACTCACTGATCCATGATGATTTACCGGCAATGGACGACGATGATCTTCGACGCGGGCAACCAACTAATCATAAAGTCTTTGGAGAGGCGATGGCGATATTGGCTGGAGATTCTTTGCTGACGGAGGCATTTTATCTTTTGGCCAAAAACGCAAAACCAGAACAGGCCAACGCTTTATTAGAAGTGATCGCAAGAATCGCGAAGGCAAGTGGTTCCCGAGGGATGGCCGGTGGTCAAGCAATCGATCTGTTGAGTGAAAACAAACAGGTCGCCTTAGAAGAACTTCAACAACTCCACCAACACAAGACCGGAAAACTCATCCAGGTCTCGATTGAAGCGGGCGCAATTATGGCGCAAGCCACGCAAAGGCAATTAGAATCGTTAAGCCGTTTCGGAGAATGTATCGGCCTCTCCTTCCAAATCGCCGACGATGTCTTGGACATCGAAGGGGGAGAAGAGATCGGCAAAGATCGAGGAAGTGATATTGCCAATCAGAAAGCGACCTACCCTGCACTGCTAGGGTTAGAGGAATCAAAACGACTAGCAAGGGAATTGACGGATGAGGCGTTGAGTGTCTTATCCGATTTTGATACCAAGGCCGATCCGTTGCGAGAGATTGCAAAGTACGTTGTTTATCGAAATAAATAATTTTATGCGCGCTGCCGTTTATCATCCCAATCACCAAATCAAAATCGAAGAACTCCCGATCCCCAAAATCGGGCCAGGGGAAATTCTGCTCAAAGTCCGTTCCTGCGGAGTCTGTGGAACCGATGTCCTGAAAGTCACTCGAGCCCTTCCTAAAAAACCGGTCGTCCTAGGACACGAACTCGTCGGAGAAGTAGTGGAACTTGGGGATCGAGTCACAAAATTTAAAAAAGGGGATCGCGTCGTCGTCGCCCACCATGTGCCGTGTGGAGAGTGTCATTACTGCCGCCATGGACAACACAGCATGTGCCGGCATTTCAAAGAGACTAATTTAGATCCGGGGGGATTTGCCGAATATTTAAGAGTTCCTGCGGAGCATGTTGAACAGACGGCTTTCTTAGTTCCACCAGAAATTTCCGATGAACATGCTTTGTTTACCGAACCGCTCGCCTGTTGTGTCCGAGACATCCGCCGAGCCAATCTTCTCCCCAACGATTTCGTGATCGTCGTGGGAATGGGCTCTATTGGGCTGATGATCCTCCAACTTTTAAAACTGATTCCTGCTACTGTCCTTGCTCTGGATCTATTTGAAGAACGACTCGCCTTGGCAAAATCACTTGGGGCTGATCTGGTGTTGAAGGGAAATTCTGAAGAGCTAAAAGATTTGATCAAAGCGAAAACAGATGGGCGCGGTGCTGATATGGTTGTCTTTACTGCGGGTGGAGGAAAAGTTTTTCAGGAATCATTCCAATGGATTCGCGACGGAGGAACGCTCAATCTTTTCGCCTCCCTCTCCGATAAACCGATCGAGGTGAATCTCGATACCCTTTACCATCATGAAGTGACGGTTTTCAGCAGCTACTCCCCTTCACCGGAAGATCTTGCGACGGCACATCGACTATTGATGGAGAAAAAAATTCAGGTTACCCCTTTGATCACCCATCGTGTTGGGTTAGAAGGATTGGCCGATTCTATCCAATTAATTACCGAACAGAAGGCGATGAAAGTAGTGGTGAACCCATGAAATGGAATTCCCTCCGACATTTTGTTGAATTCCTCCGCGATAAAAAAGAGATCGTTATGATCTCCGAAGAGATCGATCCTGTTTTAGAAATCACCGAGATCACCGACCGTGTCAGCAAACAAGGGGGGCCTGCCCTCTTTTTTGAAAAACCAAAAGGGAGTTCCTTCCCACTCGTCATTAACCTCTACGGTTCCAAAAAACGGATGTCTTGGGCTTTAGGGACAGAAGATTTTGAAGAACATGCGAGTCGACTCCGCCAAACTTTGAATACGCAACCTCCGCAAACATTCTGGGAAAAACTCAAGATGCTCCCAAAGTTAGCGGAGATTGCTAAATCGACTCCAAAAACAATTAGTTCTGCCTCTTGTCAGGAAGTCATTTGGAACGAAGTCGATCTTCACAAACTTCCCATTCTGAAATGTTGGCCGGAAGATGGAGGAAGATTCATCACCCTTCCGATGGTGATCACTCAAGATCCTGATACTGGGCGGAGAAACGTCGGCATGTATCGAATGCAAGTGCTGGATAAAAATACCACGGCCATGCACTGGCAGATCCACAAAGTCGGTTCACGACATTTTCAACGCTATAAAGAATTGAAAAAAAAGATCCCCATTGCAGTGGCGCTGGGCGGAGATCCAATCCTCCCCTACTGCGCCTCGGCCCCTTTACCGGATGGGGTGGATGAATTTTTGTTTGCCGGTTTTTTGAAAGGGAGTCCGGTAGAAATGGTTTCTTGTCTGACGAATGAATTAAAAGTCCCCGCGAACGCCGATTTTGTTTTGGAAGGATACATCGATCCTACCGAAGAGTTAGTCGACGAAGGCCCCTTTGGCGATCATACCGGTTACTATACACCGGTCGAAAAATTTCCGCGCTTCCACGTCACCAAGATCACCTCTCGCAAAGATCCGATCTATCACACCACGATTGTCGGGATCCCCCCGATGGAAGATGAGTGGTTAGGGAAAGCAACTGAGCGGCTATTTCTACCGTTGCTCCAAATGACCTTCCCAGAAATCGTCGACATGAATCTCCCGGCCGAAGCCTGTTTTCATAATCTTTGCATTATCAGCATTAAAAAAAGTTATCCCGGACATGCCCATAAAATCATGCATGCCCTCTGGGGAATGGGGCAGATGATGTTTTGCAAATGCTTCATCGTCGTCGACCATGATGTGAACGTGCAGGATATGACGGAAGTCGTGTGGAGGGTCAGTAATAATATCGATGCGAAGCGGGATATCACGTTTGTCGAAGGGCCAGTAGATCACCTGGATCATGCTGCGCCACGTCAATTTATCGGAAGTAAGATGGGGATCGATGCGACCAGAAAATGGAAAGAAGAAGGTTATACGAGGGAGTGGCCTAAGGATTTAGTGATGAATGAATCGATCAAGAAAAAGATTGATGCCCTCTGGCCAAAATTGAAAATTTAATTATTAGAGACAAGGTGCGGCACTCCTACCAGTGACCGCACCGTCTGAGAAAAGAAATCAAAAACCTCGTTCATCAACTTGCCAGCCCCCCCATTTTTCAATCTTAAATGCATCGCCAATCCTGAATAAATCAATTCAAGCTCACTTTTTAACCCACGGGAAAATAACAGTTTTGTTAATTCAGAATTATCTTCCATGACATGGTGAGCCAAACGAGGCGACATCTTTTTCTTAAAATTTTCGTGAAGTTCGATCAGACAGAGGGCGTTGGCCATTTCATTGGGGGTGATCCCCTTGAGGCGATTGAGAAGACTTTCAACTTCGGGGTGAAATTCGTCTTCGGTGGGGGATTCATCAGTGAGATGAATGACAATTTGATGCGATTTACGAACGGACATTTTAGACCCTCTCCTCTCAAAGGAGATTATCGGTACAATCTTGGAAAAGTTGCGGATTAATCGCCGTTGGTTCTACCTAAGACTTTACGGCGTTTCTGCCAATAGTAGTTATCAAAAGCAATATATTCAGGGAAATCCTCATTTAAACGAATTTCAAAAAGCGCATTACCT
>JBGTGJ010000126.1:0-4719 GCA_041746775.1 bacterium | reverse complement strand
AATCCTCTACCCTCGAATTATCGGTAGCAGTCACAGTGATCGTGGCCGTATTTGCGCTGCCATCTTGCTTTCCAGTAATTGTCACCTTTGGGTTTTGGGGAATACTATTGCCATCTTGAGGATTAGCCTTATCTCGCAACTCCTCCCAATTATTCCAGCCATCGGAATCATTATCCAAATTAGGTAACAGTCCATCAGAAATCGAAGCGGTCACTTCAGGATTAGAGGTGTCATAGCTATAACGAATATCATTTTCCGAAAATTGAACCTGCTCACTCAACTCATCAATCAGCGCCTTAAAATCGGCATAAGCGTAGGGGATCGCGTCGCCATTGGGGAGGGTATAATAGAAAGTAATCAGAAATCGATAAGTATCCCCCGTCGGAAGAGAAAACGGATCGGCCGTCACCACCCCATTAGTCAAATCAACGTTGAGCCCTTGGGTTAACTCATGCTTTCCGTTATTACGATAGACATCGAGGGTTGCACTGACGGTTCCCGCAGCTAGATATTTGTTCCATTTAGTAGGAACGGTTCCAAGAGGATTGAGAGAATCCCCCACTCTTTGTGAGTTTCCACATGAAAGGAAAAAAAGAGGGAAGAACAAAAAGGAGAAGATGAAAAGATAACTCAAATAGTTGAGAGAATCGCGACGCTTCATGGAACCTCCGTTCGAAATTTCACTCTCTCAACCGCAAGATGGGAAGGAACAACCTTTTCCGGGGGTAGTGGATTTATGATGACTCGTCAACGAGAATGTGATGACGCGAACTGTCGAGATATTTTTTGTAAACCTCATTGTCTTTACTCCAACGTTCATACTCCTGAATTTCAGAACCCTCTCGATATAAACCGAAAACTAATCTATAATGTGATGAAACAAATATCTCTTGCTTCATCAATAGCTTACTGGCAAAACCGGCATTCCGATGAACACTGTGACTCAGGCGATACCGTTGAGACTTCAATTAAAAAAAATTGTTTTTCTATTAATCTTCATAGCGGGGGCTTTGGCCTTTTATCCCCGGCTTTCTAGCTTTAGAAACTCTTCCCCGTCTCCTGCAGCACTGGTCAAATCTGATCCACAAGATACCGAGTTTGCTAAGTCATTTGCCAAAGCTGATACCTTTCGTCAGACCATCGGGTATTTGGCAAAAAATTACTATGATACCGAGGCCCTCAATCCTCCCATACTACTCAAACATGCATTGTTAGGTTTGTCTCGAACTGTTCCTGAGGTGTTGGTTCTCTATCCTGATCATGAAAGCAAATTTACCCTCTTCGTTGAAGATCAGAAGAAAGAATTCAACCTCCCCCGTTTCAAATCGCTCGATGAGATTGTTCCGATCATTCAAGAAACGTTTTCTTTTGTTCAGCAAAATTACCATGGTGAAACTAAGTTAGAAGATATGCAGTATGGTGCCATCAACGGACTGCTCGACTCGTTAGACCCGCATAGTGCCCTACTCCCTCCCAAAATTTTCAGAGAGTTTAAAACCCAGACTGAAGGGGAATTTGGTGGGATTGGAATTGTCATCGGTATTAAAGAAGGGGAATTAACCGTCATCGCCCCTCTTCCTGATACCCCGGCCAGTCGAGCCGGGCTGCAACCGAAAGATAAAATCGTCAAGATTGGGGAAGAAGCGTCGATTAATATGGATTTAACCGAAGCTGTCGAGCGATTGCGTGGTAAGATTGGGACGCAAGTCGCCATTACGGTTGAGCGTGAAGGGGGGGAGGCACCGATTGAAGTCACCTTGACTCGGGCGAATATTAAGATTGAATCGGTCCAATCTAAAGTCATTCATCATCCCGAAGGGGATATTGGAATTATCAGGATTAAAAGTTTTCAAGAAGATACGATGCGAGATCTCAATCGGCATCTTAAGTCGGTATTATTGAGTGGAAAAAATATCAAAGGCTTAGTGCTCGATATGCGAAATAATCCCGGAGGGCTACTCAACCAGGCCATTGAAGTAGCTGATCGATTCTTAAAAGAGGGGAATATTGTCCTCACCGTAGGGGCCAATAATCAAGTCTTAGAGGTCGATGAAGCATTAAACAGTGATTCTGATATCTCTCTGCCGATGGTGGTCCTAGTCAATGACGGCTCCGCCAGCGCCTCGGAAATCGTGGCCGGAGCCCTAAAAAACAATGATCGTGCAATCGTGGTCGGTACTCAGACATTTGGCAAAGGCTCGGTTCAATCCGTTTATTCACTCAAAGATAATTCCGCTCTTAAAATTACGGTTGCGCAGTATCTCACCCCTGGCAATGAATCGATTCAAACCGTCGGGATCACCCCTGACATTCAACTCAACCCACAAAGTATCGAAAAAGATAAGGTCGATTTGATCGAATCTCAAGGCTTGACTGAAAAAGATTTAGAAAAGCATTTAGAAAGCAATTTCAAACGAAGCAACAAATCATCCTACATGGTGGGGTATTACCAGCCTAAAAAAGAAGAGGAAGAAGAGGCTCAAAATTATACTAATGAGATTGAAGTTGAGAAGGATATCCCGATCCAGTTTGCAGACAAACTATTACTCAAAGCCACCTCCTCCAGCCGCAAAAAGATGATCGAGGAGGCGAAACCGTTAGTCGAGGAGACTGAATCAACGGAAGAAGGGAAAATTCAAAAAGCACTCGCCGACATCGGAATCGATTGGAACCTCCAACCCGAGAATGGCAAGCCTCAGGCCCAAGTGACGTTTAATATTCACTCCACCGCCGGCCAGGTGCTCAAGGCAGGGGAAGAGGTGAAGATGGAGCTTAAGGTCCAAAATATTGGGCAGGCCCCGTTCGACCAGCTGATTGCCAATACCGAAAGCGAAAACGGGTTACTTAAAAATCGTGAATTTATTTTTGGAAAAATCAATCCCGGTGAAACCAAGAGTTGGACGGTTCCGATCAAAATGCCGGCAAATTCGCTGCGACGAGAAGATCTTGTTAAATTTGTCTTTCAAGAAGGGAATCAAAAAAAGCCAGAACCATTTGAAAGTAAAATCACCACCGATCCACTCACCCCTCCTGTTTTTGCCTATCGGTATTCCCTATATGACAATGGGCAGTTTGGTTCACGAGGAAATGGAAACCATCAAATTGATCAAGGGGAAAAGATTACCCTTAAGTTTGAAGTGAAAAATATCGGTACCAGCATGAGTAAAAAAACGGCGGTGAATATTAAAAATTTGGATGGTGAAGGGATCTTTTTAAGCAAAGGACGTGAGAAATTGGATGAATTGTCTCCCGGCCAGGAAAAGCCAGCAGAGCTTAGCTTTACCGTCGATCGTGCTTATACGAAAGATAAGATTGAACTTGAGTTTGCGATTTCCGATCAAGAAACCCAGGCGAGCCTTGGAGATAAATTTAGTTTTCCACTGAGGGGAAAGTTAGCAGCTTCGACAGACAAAATTGAGACTGCTCCAAAAATTCAAATGATCCCCGCCCCCTTCCCCACTTCAACCAAAGACAAATCGGTGAAAGTAAGTGGTATGATCGAAGATCCAACCGGAATCAAAGATATCATCGTCTTCGTCAACGACTATAAAGCAGCCCTGATTACTCTTCAAAATGGTCTTACTCCTCAAACAGAATTTGAAGCCAAACTACCGCTGAAAGAAAAACAAAATAATCTAGTCACTATACTCGCCCGAGATAAAAATGGGCTGATTAGCCGTGAAGGTTTTTATATTTTGCAGGAAAAATAGTTCTGAATATCTTTCAATCCTCCAAAAAATTCCCCTCCTCATTAAAAAACCCGGTCATCGCACTAGGAAATTTTGATGGCGTGCATCTTGCTCACCAAAAGATGTTTAAACTCACCATCACGCAGGCTAAGAAACAGCACGGAAACGCGGTCGCCTATACCTTTCATCCTCATCCCGTTAAAGTTTTAGCAAAAGAGTCTGCTCCCGCTATGATCAATACTTTAGACCAACGTGTAGAACTGATGAAAAAAACGGGTCTCGATGCGGTGGTCGTTGAACCCTTTGACCTAAAATTTGCCCATCTTTCAGGAGAAGAATGGTTTAAAAAAATTATTGTGAAGCATCTTCATGCGAAAGGGATTGTCGCTGGTTATGACTTTACTTTTGGATCGCACCGCAGCGGAACTGTGGAAAAACTAGAAGAGCTTTGCACACAACATCAGATTCAATATCAAATTCTAAAAGCGCAGATGGTCGGTGAAACCTTAATTAGCTCCACCCAAATTCGAAATTTTATCCTTAAGGGGGATGTCGAGCATGCTTCACTATTATTAGGACGAGAGTATTTTATTGATGGAGTTGTGATTGAAGGGATGAAACGAGGGGAAAAACTCGGATTTCCTACGGCAAACTTACAAACAGAAAATGAATTGATTCCACTCTCCGGTGTTTACGCCTGTTGGGCTGAAATCAAAAATCGAAAGTATCCGGCGGTGACCAATATTGGGATGAATCCAACATTTGGAGGAAAAACTTTAACCATCGAGTCCCATCTTATTGATTTTAAAAGAGATATTTATCACAAAGATTTGCGATTATTCTTTGTAAAAAGAATCCGAGAAGAGCGCCCTTTCGGGTCGGCGGTAGAGTTAGTAAAACAGATTAAGAAAGATATTCAGACGGCTAAAAAACAACTGATTAAAACTCGTCAGCGGGGGTAAAATCTCCATCTAAAATCTCCCCATCCGTCCCCTCTTTTCTAAAATAGACCTCCCCGGGATACAGCTCA
>JBGTGJ010000125.1:0-2828 GCA_041746775.1 bacterium | reverse complement strand
CCTTTTGATGCTTATAAAAAAGAATACGAAGCTTTGGAGAAAAAAATAGCGGAGTTACAAAAGGTCCAAGAGAAATCGGAGTTAGAATCGATTGAAGCTTCCGCCAAAGTGAAGGGGATGCAAGATAAATTAGCCGAGCTTGAAGCGGAAGAATCCAAGATTTTAGGAAAAGTCAACGCGCTCGAAAAACAGTTGCAAGCGGTCAAAGAGCGTGGAGCGCCCATTGAACAATATGTCTTAGATGATATCGGTATCGCTGGATCAACCCAGTGGGGGACCGTTGATCGTTGTACGACCTGCCATATTCCGACATTAAAAGCGGGGTATGAGAACCAAAAAAATCCGTTTAAAACCCATCCGCATCTCAAAGAAATCTTTGATAACCACCCCGTGGAAGAGTTTGGTTGCGTAAGTTGTCATGGTGGGCAAGGGAGAGCGACGCAAATCAAACATCAGCCGCTACAAGAAGGGGACTTTGTTCACGGTTTCGAACATCATTGGAAAAACCCTCTCTTGCGTGGAGATTTTGTTCAATCCAGTTGCAATAAATGTCACGTTCAACAGCTCAACTTAAACTTGGCCCCTGTTTATACCCAAGGGAAACATCTTTTTGTCGAACTTGGTTGTGTCGGTTGTCATAAAATTAAAGGGATGGAGTGGGCCCCTAAAGCTGGACCTGATTTAGCAAAGATCAAAGATAAAGTTTACCCCGAGTGGATGCTCTCCTGGATTCGTAAGCCGACTAGTTACCTGCCAGAAACCCGGATGCCTCAACCCCCCTGGAAAAATGATCAAGAAATTATTCAAGCAATGTCTTACCTTCTCGCGAAAAGTGAGTCGTTTAATTGGAAGTATGGACAATTTTCAGGTGGTAATGCTGAAACCGGTAAAGAGATTTTCAATAAAGTTGGATGCTTTGCTTGCCATAACGTCGATGATCGTGGTGGAACCGCAGGCCCCTCGTTAAATCGAATTGCTGAGAAAACTTCCGCAGACTGGATTTATAACTGGATCCAAGATCCCAAAAATTGGTCGCATAGTGCTCGGATGCCAAGTCTTCGGCTAACGCAACCAGAGGCAGCCGATATTACGGCTTATCTCATGACTCATGGTCAAAAGCCGCAAGAAGATGCCGCGTTAAGAACCGCTCTGCTTGATGAAAAGAATATTCAAGAGGGATTTCGAGTCATCAACACATACGGTTGCTATGCCTGTCATGAAATCAAAGGATTTGAAAAAGCTTCTAATCCGTCGGTCGAGTTAACAGAATTTGGGCGTAAAGAGGTGAGTAAGTTAGCGTTTGGTGATGCCAAAATTCCTGAGACCTGGGAGGCCTGGACCGATACCAAATTAAAAAACCCTCAGGCATTTTTAGATGAGCGTTCAACTAGCTTCATGCCTACACCGAATGCCAACGATGAAGAAAGACATGCCTTGATGGTTTTCCTGAAAGGACAAAGGCCCGAGATATTACCACAAAAATATATTGCCTATGATCCCGAGATTGAGGCGGGACGTCATCTCATTAATCGATATAATTGCAAATCTTGTCACTTGATTGAAGGGGAAGGGCAAGAGGTGGCTAAATGGATTAAAGAGCCTAATTTCTTACCCCCCAATTTAGCAACGGCAGGGGCACGGCTACAAACTTCGTGGTTAACCGGTTTCCTCAAAAATCCTGGAAATTTTCCTAAAGTAAGATCGTGGTTAGATATTCGGATGCCGACTTTTGGTTTCACCGACCAAGAGACAGATTCTCTTGTCAAATATTTTAAACGGTCGGATGGGGTGGATACTTTGTTTGAGACTCTCCATACCTCTCTAACGTCGGAGCAGAAGCAAGCGGCAGAACAATTGATCAGTCCCAACAATTTTAATTGCGCCAGTTGTCATATCATTGGAAACAATTTCCCTGCAGGTGGTCCCACGGTTTGGGCCCCTAATCTTACCTACGTGTCTCAGCGTATTCGACCGCAATGGCTTAATCAGTGGATTCGTAATCCTGCTGAAATGGTTCCTGGTATTCGAATGCCAGGGTACTACCCAGAAAAGGGGACTGGTCCAAAAGATATTTTAGGTGGTGATGACGAAAAGCAGATCGACGCGCTTGTGAATTATTTGATGTGGTTGGGCAACCCTGGGCCAGTGATTTCAACCCCTGCGACCCCTGTACCAGAAATCACACCAACTTCATCGTCCCCAGAGACAGCCCCATCAGCTGCTGTGACGCATTGAGGTTCGTCTTGACACGGGGAGACGTGAATTTTATACAGCTCGAGCATTATTTTTGTAGTTTATTCAATCATTGATAAATGACCAATCCACAGGAGGATTAAAATGAAAAGTCGGAAACAAATGACGTTTTGGGTGAGTGCCATCACCGCCGTTGGAATTTTACAATTAGGGATTACCGGATGTGGCAAAAAGCCAGGAATGGAACAGCCAGCGATGGAAGCTCCTGCCCCTTCAGCAGAAGCTCCAGCAGCCCCAGCACCTACTGGAGAAAAAGGGAGCATCAAAGGAAAAATTAATTTTACCGGGACCGCTCCTGAAATGCCTGACCTTAATCGTCAAGCCGATCCCTTCTGTGCCAAGACACCGATGAAGGCGCAAGAAGTGGTCATGAATTCTAATAATACTTTAAAAAATGTCGCGATCACGATCACCAAAGGGGCTCCCACTGCGGCGGCTCCAGCCGGTGCGGTGACTGCTGAAATTGATCAACAAAATTGTATGTATGCTCCTCGAACGGTCACTTCTACCTTTGGACAGACCGTTAAAAGTGTGAACAGTGTTCCGATTCTTCACAATGTTCACACTTATGCCGG
>JBGTGJ010000124.1:0-2713 GCA_041746775.1 bacterium | reverse complement strand
TTTGAAGGTCCGATCATCCAACTACTTCATGCTCTCAAGTTCGGAAGAAGGTTGGAATTAGCCAATCTCTTGGCCAAAGAATCGATGGTAGAATTTTCCAAGGCAGTGAAAAACTTTTCCCCCGATTATCTACTCCCGGTCCCTTTAAGCTGGTGGCGTCGTTTCCGGCGTGGATTTAATCAAAGTTATGTGGTCACGCTTAAAATGATGAAAGGGATGGAAAATCAAGTTCCGATGCTAGCAGGGATGAAACGAAAACTCACGACCCCTCAGGCAAGAAAAACACGGAGTGAAAGACTTCAAGCACTCAAAAATACTTTTTCTCTTTCACCCAAAATATCGCTTAAAAATAAAAAAATTTTAGTTATCGATGACATCATGACGACCGGTGCGACCGCACAATCGATCAGCGCTCTATTGAAAAAAAATGGGGCAGATCAAATTCAAGTCTTTACGATCGCCCGCGTAAGAAGGCATGCTGCCGCCTCTTAATGGAGTACGACAATTCATTGTCGACCTCCCCGAATTTAGTCAGCCATTGCTAAAAGGAGTTTTCAGTGAACAATTTCATCACCATCGCCGAACAAGCCTGCCGCCAAGCCGGAGCCATCCAGCGCGAAGGATTAAACAGCGAAAAGAATGTCGAATTTAAAGGGGCGATTAACCTCGTCACCGACATTGATAAGGCCTGCGAAAAAGCGATTGTCGAATTGCTCCATTCCAACTTTCCCGATCATGACATCCTAGCCGAAGAAGGAACCGGGAAACGCAAAGACAGCGAATACAAATGGGTCATCGATCCATTGGATGGCACCACGAACTACGCCCACGGCTATCCCCTTTTTTGCACCTCAATCGCACTCGAACACAAAGGAGAGGTCATCGCTGGCGCCGTGTATGAACCGAATCGAGATGAAATGTTTTTGGCCGAAAAGGGGAAAGGGGCGACGCTCAACGGAAAAAAAATCGAGGTGAGTAAGACCGAAGAACTCGACAAAGCGATGCTAGCCACCGGCTTCGCCTACAATATCCGTGAAACAAAGATTAACAATCTCGACCACTTCTCCAAAATCCTCTTCCAATGCCAAGCGATCCGCCGTGACGGAGTCGCCGCGATCGATCTGTGTTATGTTGCTTGTGGTTATTATGATGGATTTTGGGAGTTAAATCTCTTCCCATGGGATGTCGCTGCAGGGATGCTGATGATTCAAGAGGCGGGTGGCTTGGTCACTGACTTCCATGGACGCCCATTTCACATTTATTCCAAGGAAATCCTGGCGACTAATCGGCATATTCACACGGCGATGGCGCAATCCCTCACCAAATAATAAAATCGACTAATTGTAGATTAAAAACCTACCATCCCCAATTCCAACCCTACCTTTCCCGCTGCACGATTAAGCGCCTCATCAAAACAGGCAAAAGTAATCTTGGGTCCATGAGAAGTCTTTAAATAGGTAGCACTGGCAAGATGGAGGCTGTCATAGGCGCGAAGGGCATATTGTTCGCAGTAATCAGCGGCGCGCTCGATCAGCTCGGTAGAGTTTTCAACGATGAGATATTTCCTCCAATCGAGATGAAATTCTTTTTTTAGCTTTTGGTAATCAGTTCCACTGATAATTTTTTCTCTTTGCAGCCTGGCAAAGGCTGATCTTGCTTCGATAAACGCGATCTCATGGGTCGCAACGACATCTGCCGATTCGATCCTCTTTAATATTTCCGAGCTGAAGCTTTCGGTGACATAAGCTTTAACAAGGGCTGAGGTATCTAAATACAAAATCATCGTCTTTCCTCTAAAACAATTTCAGAAACTGATTTTTTACCCATTTTGGGACGTAATTTTCCCCCTTTAGGTTTTTCTCCCTGCCATCGAATATTTTTCCCCTGCCAAACCTCCATCAAATCCCGCTTTGAAGAAGTAATAGGAACAATTCTGGCCACGGCATGATGATGGGTAGTCACTATGACTGGGATCCCTTGCGCGACTTTCTTTAAATATTTTGAAAGGTTATTTTTTAATTCACGAACTGACACTTCCATATGAATTCTCCTGGCTGTAGCCACAATTTTAGATATTGTAGCCACATAACTTCTTAATGTCAATGACGCTCCCCCTCACACAAATTTTCCTCGCAACTTTTTTCAATCTCCACCGAAGATCCCAATATTCCAAATCCACCGTAAACACGCGGAAAATTGTCATTCTATGAAGGATTGTCATCCCACCCTGGATTCAATCCAGGGTGGGATCCATTTTTACAATAGATTTACCTTATGAGTC
Source organism: bacterium (assembly GCA_041746775.1). Classification (GTDB taxonomy): domain Bacteria; phylum UBA10199; class UBA10199; order DSSB01; family DSSB01; genus JBGTGJ01. The sequence continues at coordinate 432 of JBGTGJ010000124.1, read as the reverse complement.
CTCTTCATCTGCAAAAATTGAAATCATCTGTTTTATTAAACTCCCCAAAGTTGGACCTAACCCACTCCTTCCATCATCCTATTGCCCAAATCCTCGACCAACTGATTTACACCAAACAGGAAGGAGTCCAACCCACTCCTCTTCAAAAAATCTTAAGTAGCGGAAATGCCTCCAATCTGCGTGAAGCGATCTTGTGTTTAAACTCCAACGAGAAGGAACAATTATTCTCGAAGATTTCAGAACATGCTTTGAATCGCTTGATCTCAATGTCCCAAGAATCGCGTCCTGAACTATTTTGGCAAAGATTGTATGCCTTTGCGGATGAACAGAAGAATGCGGGGAAGTCCGAGATTGCGATATCCATATTTAGTCACATCATCTCCGTAGGGGCGGGTGAAACTTTTATTGCGGAGCAAAAAAAGTTTCACCCGC
>JBGTGJ010000123.1:0-4569 GCA_041746775.1 bacterium | reverse complement strand
CAATAAACTAAACCCCCTTTGCGATGCACAATCTCAGCAATCTCGGCGATATGGGTTTCAAAAAGTCCCAACGTATTGGGGTTGGTCACCATGATCGCCGCCACCTCTTCATCCATCAACGCTTCGACCGCTTCGGGAGTTAAGATCCCTTTGGGTCCACTTTTGATCGTCACCACCTGATAACCACAAGCGTGTGAAGTGGCTGGGTTGGTTCCGTGAGCCGTGTCGGGGATTAAGACTTTTTTGCGGGGATTTCCTTGAGATGCAAGGTAAGCGCGAATCATCAGTAATCCGGTGAATTCCCCCTGTGCCCCTGCAGCTGGTTGAAGTGTGGCCGCATCCATCCCGCTGATTATGGCGAGATACCTCTGCATTTCATGCATCAGCTCTAGTGCCCCTTGCAGATCTTCTTCAGGAAGAAAGGGATGCAGCTTGGCAAAACCGCTCATCCTTGCCACCTCTTCATTGACCTTGGGATTGTATTTCATCGTGCAAGAACCGAGCGGATAAAAACCGGTGTCGATAGAATAGTTCCATTGCGAAAGTCGAGTGAAGTGGCGAATGACATCCAGCTCGGAGACTTCCGGAAGCAGCGGAATATCTTTTCGTAGTAAACTCGCTTCAAGCTCTTGGGCTGGATCAAACAACGGCATGTCATAGTCGGGGAGAGAATACCCTTGTCTCCCCGGAGTTCCTCTCTCAAAAATCGTCGGCTCCGCAAAGATCATCCCACGTTTGGCAGGTCCTTCTTTTTTCTGAGTCATAGAACCTCCTTCATCGCCTGGATGTATTCCTCGATATGCTCTTTGCTATTCATCTCAGTCGCACAAACTAACAAGCATCGTTCCAACCCCTTCCCCCAATTCTCAATATTGATTCCCCCCAAGATTTTTTTCTGACGAAGTCGAGGGAGAATTTTCGTGGGAGAATCAGGGAGCTCAATCACAAACTCGTTGAAATGCGGAGAAGAAAACTTGCGATGAATCCCCGGAATCTTGCTTAACCCTTCTCGCAAATAATGCGCATGGGTGTAATTAATTTGCGCCAGATTTTTTAACCCCTGGGGTCCCAATAGTGAAAGATAAACGGTTGTCGCCAACGCACATAGCGCTTGATTCGTGCAGATATTGCTAGTCGCCTTTTCACGACGAATATGTTGTTCGCGGGTCGAAAGCACTAAGACATACCCTCGCTTCCCATCGATATCGACTGTCTCTCCGACAAGTCGCCCCGGCATCTGTCTCACATCTTCTTGCTTGGTTGCAAAAATGCCGAGGTAAGGCCCTCCTAAATTAAGAAAATTTCCAAACGATGCCCCCTCCCCCACCACAATATCGGCCCCCAGTTCACCAAAGGGGCGTAGCATTCCCAAACTAATCGCCTCGGTAAAAGAGGCAACCATCAGAGCTCCAGAGACGCGAGCCAGATCTGAAATCGGCTGGATATCTTCAATCACTCCAAATGCATTGGGTGATTGCACACAGACCGCGGCGATCTCTTCACTCAGCCTACTTTGAATAAAAGAGAAATCGACTCGACCATTTTCTTTCCAAGGGATTGAAATCAACTCATGTGGAATATTGGTGAGATATGTTTGGATAACCTGGCGATATTCGGGATGGATGGAATCAGCGATCAAAATCTTTTTGCGCTTGGTCAGCCGCATGCTCATCAACACCGCTTCAGCAAGGGCCGAAGCACCGTCATAGTTTCCGGCATTCGCCAAATCCATGCCGGTAAGTGAGGCGATCATCGTTTGGAATTCAAAAATCGCCTGCAGGGTCCCTTGAGAAATCTCGGCTTGGTAAGGGGTGTAAGAGGTTGCAAACTCCCCTCGACTGGTGATTGCCGAAACCGCCACAGGGATGTAGTGATGGTAGGCCCCTCCACCAAGAAAGGAATTGAGAGAATCGACTGTCTCGTTTTTTCGCCCCAGTTCTTTAAGGTGTCGGATCAGATCGATCTCGGGCAATGGCAAAGGTAAATCTAATTTTCCTTTAAATCGCAAATTGTCAGGGATGACATGAAATAGCTCTTCAGGGCTTTTCACCCCGATTGCTTCCGACATTTTTTGAATTTCTTCGGCGGTATGGGGAAGGTAGCGCATTACTCCGCTTCTTCTTCGATAAGTTTCTGGTATGCCTTAGCATCTAACAGTTCTTTGACTTCATTAGGACGCTTGATCTTAAGTCGCAACATCCACCCTTCACCGTAAGGGTCTTCATTGATGATTTCAGGGCTATCTAACAGAGGGTCATTCGTCTCCATGACGGTTCCGGTAAGCGGAACATACAGATCACTCACTGATTTAGTCGACTCGACTACTCCAAAGGTATCCCCTTTTTCAACATTCTCTTGTTCTTCCGGAAGCTCGACGAAAACGATATCCCCTAATTGCTCTTGGGCATAATCGGTGATGCCAATCGTTGCGATATCTCCATCGATGCGAATCCATTCATGCTCGGTCGTAAATTTTAAATCTTCAGGAATATTCATGAAACAAAGCTCCTCAATTTTGCTTATTTTTTAGAAATAAAAGGAAGTGGAACAATTTTTGCTTTCTTCATTTTACCCCTGATGTCAATATAAATTTCCCCCCAATGTGCTTCCTGGGCGAGTTCAAGCAGGGCAGTGGCAATGCCGATTTGGAGTGTGGGACTAAACGTGCCACTAAGCGTCGTCCCCAATAGCTCTCCACCACCGGAAACCACCGGGAAGTTTTCGCGAGGGATCCCTTTCTCCTCCATTTTCAATCCTACTAACTTCCTTTTCATTCCTCTCTCTTTTTGCTGAAGCAGTGCGGAACGTCCGATAAAATCCCCTTTCTCCAATTTCACGACCCATTGGAGTCCCGCCTCAAACGGAGAAATTTGGGAAGACAACTCATGCCCGTAAAGCGGATACCCCATCTCAAGACGCAAGGTATCACGTGCCCCTAGCCCAATCGGAAGGATTTCGGAAGCTTCACCATATTGGAAGAACAACTCCCAAAGCGGTAGGAGAAAGCGGTTCTCGACGAAGCACTCCACCCCTTCTTCACCGGTGTAGCCTGTTCGAGAAATCGCGAGTGGGATTTCTTGAAGCTGAGTGATTTGGAATTCAAAACGTTTGAGTCGACTAAGATCAAAGTTTAACCGAGATAAAATTTCAAAACTTTTTGGTCCTTGCAGGGCAATCAATCCAACTTCGTGACTTCGATCATTGAGTTGAACTTCTCCTCGAAGCTGTCTCTGAATCCAACTCACATCTTTTTCGGTATTGGCTGCATTGACGCACAACATGTATTGGTCTGACTTGAGACGATAGACGATGATATCGTCGATAGGAAATCCACTCTCGTCTAACAAAAGTGAATACTGAGCTTGTCCATCCTGCAATCGAGCAACATCATTCGTCGTTAGCCATTGCAGAAAATCGGAGACATCTTTCCCCGAAAGATAAACGTCCCCCATGTGCGAAATATCAAACAAACCACACCGCTCCCGCACCGCCTGGTGTTCTTCCAACACACCTGAGTAGGAAACCGGCATCATCCAACCGCCAAATTCGACCATCTTAGCGCCGTGAGAGGTGTGCCAATCATGTAAGGGAGTTTTTTTCATAACCAAAAGTGACTTGAAAAGATTTATAACCCAGCTCGATTAAGTATTTCCGGAACCAAATCTTCGCGCCCCACAGTCATGATATGAATTCCATGAGAAATCGAACGGAGCTCACGAATCTGTTGGGCGGCAAAGTCGATTCCGATTTGGATGGGGTCATTGGTAGAAGTAAATTTTTGGATGACACTATCGGGAATATCGATCCCCGGGACATGCTCGTTAAGAAAGGCGGCTTGTTTCGCCCCTTTGACTAAAAGAACACCGACGATACTTTTGGTCTTCAGCTCTTCACAATACTTGTAAAACGCCTCGACCTTAGGGAGATCATAAACTGGTTGAGATTGGAAAAACTGTGAACCATTTTTTAACTTCTCTTCAAACTTGTGAAAGAATGCCTTCACTCCAAAATGATTGGGATCGACCGCCCCTCCCACAAAAAAATCGGTTTTAGAAGACAATGGCAGGTCATTGTAAGTTAATCCCAAATTCAGTTTTTGAATCAACCCCATCAACTTCACCGAAGTCAGATCAAACACCGGTTTCGCCTCTTTTTGATCCCCAATCGCGACCGCATCCCCGGTCAGCGGAAGTAGATTTTCAATCCCGACCGCATACGCCCCTAACAGATCGGATTGGAGCGCCAGTCGATTACGATCTCGACAAGCAATCTGATAAATCGGTTCAATCCCCTCTCGAGCCAATGCTTCGGAAGCAATTAAGGAAGACAACCGCATGATGGCCCGCTGATTGTCGGTGACATTGATCGCCACCACACGATTTTTCACAAGATGGGCTTTCTCAAGAAAATCCGTAAGGTCTGCTCCTTTGGGTGGAGCTATCTCGGAAGTGATAATGAATTGCCCCGCTTGTAATTGTTCTTTGAGTTTAGACATGAATCTTTCTAGCTGATTCTAAAGTATTCCAAAGCAGCATGGCAATCGTCATGGGGCCAACTCCTCCTGGAACC
>JBGTGJ010000122.1:0-10055 GCA_041746775.1 bacterium | reverse complement strand
CGCCCTCGACCTCCACCGCCGCCTCTGCCTCGATCCCTCCAACCCCCCAACCGACTACTCCGAGACCATTGATCATCGTGGTGTGAGAATCAGTTCCAACCAATGTATCGGGATACGCAAATAATTTTCCATCACACGCCTGTCCCCATTTTTGCGAAAATACGACAGCGGCAAGATGCTCGAGATTGACTTGATGAACAATGCCGGTATCGGGAGGGACAACGCGAAAATTATCAAACGCCTTTTGTCCCCAACGCAAAAATCGATAGCGTTCTTGATTCCTTTCAAACTCCATCTGAGCATTTTTTTCGAAGGCATCGGGGGTGCCAAAATAGTCGACTTGAACGGAGTGATCGATGACCAGGTCAACTGGTTGTAAGGGATTGATCTTTTTGGGATCTCCCCCCATTTTTTGAATCGCTTCGCGCATCGCCGCTAGATCAACGACGGCTGGAACTCCGGTGAAGTCTTGGAGGATGACCCGAGCAGGTCGAAAGGCGATCTCTTTGGAAGGAATCATCTTCGGATCCCAATTGGCGATCGCTTCGATATCGGCACGCTTGACCGAAACACCGTCTTCAAATCGAAGTAAATTTTCTAAAAGAATTTTGAGGGAGAAAGGGAGTTGTTCTACTTTTTTAAACCCAGCCTTAGTTACAGCATCGATACGATGAATAGCATAAGATTCATTGCCGATCTGGAGTGTAGAAGAGGAATTAAAGCTATTATTAGAAGTCATGTGAAAACCTCGTATTAAAATGGAATGAGAACGAACGCTGCGAATAAAAGATCATTTCTTGAAGATCAAGTAAGAATCACTTGTTTTTAGAATTACTGACGGTGCATGGAATCGACTAGCGACGCAAGCTCTGACTTCATCATTTGAGTAGAATAGTGAGCCCGCCGCCCATGTCCTGGGAGAACCCATTCGAAGGAGTAATGAAGTAACTTTTCCATCGATCTCACCTGTTCTGGCCAAGAATACCAACAAACACTTTTAGAAGCTCCCAAACGCTCGGTGCGACGACTCCACCAAAGATGATCTCCAGAAAATAAATATTTATTTTTATAAAGAAGCACGGAGTGGCCGCGCGTGTGCCCCGGCGTAGGAATAATTAGAAAATCAGGACGAAATAAAACCGGATCATCCCCCTCTAAAAGATGTTCAGCATCAGGAATCTTTTTGGCATCGCGCGAATGAATAATCCGCTCCGCTCCAAATTTTTTCGCATATTGATCGGAGTCGGCAATATCATCCTGGTGAGTGAGGAAAATATAACGAATCCCTCCCATCGCTTCGAATTTATTAACGAGGAAGGAAAGATATCTTGGCGAATCGATCAACCAGTTTCCTTCGGGATGTTGAATAAAATAACTATTCCCCCCAAAAGATTTTTCGGAATTGAATCCACAATAATAAACCCCATCTTCCATTGACATCGGAAAATCATCTCTCACCTCTGCTGCCTTGTTTTTTCCTACGATCCCAATGGAAGCAGTCGGACAAGCAAGCAAGGCACGAAACGCCTCTCGCTCGTCCTGAACATTTTGTGGCTGATGAAAGACGTAGGAATATTCTCCATCATCCGCGAAGACGTTAGTCGCTAATTGCCGGCAGGTATCACAATTGATGCAGGTCGAATCGACGAAGAAAGGGCCTTGAACGTTATTGGGCAGGCTTTTTTTGATATTGGCCATACTATGATCATAGCATGACAGATTATAAAATTTCCAAAACTTGCTCAGGAGGTCGTCCAAGCCTGGCTTGATTTCCCTTAATCACAATCGGTCTTTCGATAAGGATCGGATTTTCAACCATCCACTGAATCGCTTTTTTAGAATCTGGCTTCCCCTCTTTTTGAACCAATTTTTTGTAAATCTCTTCTTTGGTGCGAAGCAGTTCAGTCCCATCGAACTTCAATTTTTTCAAAACCTCTTCGACCTCTTTTTTGGAGAGAGGATCTTCAAGATAGAGACGGATCTTTGGTTCGATCCCTTTCTTCTTAAGTAAGTCTAGAGTTTGCCTACTTTTGCCACAACGCGGATTGTGAAATATTTCGATCATAAATACGTTTAATAGATATTATAAGTCCCAATCGCAAACGCCACATCTTTCCCTTCTTCACGAAAGACATGACACTCCATCACGGCATGCGACCGCCCTTTAAATTTTACTTTGGAGTCACAAAAGATTTTTTCGCCAAGTTTTACGGGAGAAAAATAATTAATCTTGAATTCAATCGTGGAACAAAGCTCGCCAGGTTTAAGCATTGTAAACAGCGCCCCTCCCATCGAAAAATCAACAAAGGCGGAAATAACACCACCATGAGTGGCACCAGAAGGACTTAAATGTTTTTCTTCGATTTTGAGAGAAGTGCGGGCCATCCCTTCGCTAAACGATTCGATCTCATAGCCAAGAACCGCTCCAAAATTGTCGGGGTGAGGGAAGATTCGTTTCACCAGCTCAGGTAATTTCATATTAAAAACATTAATATACCTAACTGAGATTCTGCAAGGAGATGCTCGAAAAAAGATTAGCGACTCTCTATTTTCTTTAACAACCACTGGGTGCGGGATTGCCATATCGTGTGCTTGAATTGCTGCTTAGTGATTGAAGTGAGTTGTTCTCGAAGAATATTTTTCTCCATTGAATTGAGAGTCGGCAAACGATTGACTGAACTACTTCCCACTAAAATAAAATCGACACAGATTTTCCATGCCTCCATCAGTTTTCCTTTTCGAGAAAAATCTGAATTACGATGTTTCTTTCGATATTGAAGGTAAGCAGCTTGTCCCTCCTGATGAAATCGAATCGAATGAGTAAGCAGGTCAAATGGTGGAATCCCGATCTTGGCCAATGCCCGAAGAAAATAGGCCCCCTCCACTTCCATATTTTTTACACTGAATTTCTTGTCTTGATAGCCAAAAACTAACTGAAATTTTCCACGCTCAGGGATCCTCAACTTCACCGACACATCGCAAGTATTTGAAATTAATGAAGGGTCATTAACAGGCAAATAACAACCAGGACTTGGTTTTATAGATTCTATGACGGGATCGGACATCGGTTTTCCTCACTTGAGAGACTTGTTTCGGCTTCTTCTTAAAAAAGTTTCTTAAAAATTTTGACCTTCATCCAATAAAAATACACAACTCTTCGAGTCAATTGCCGAATAGACCTCATCAAAAAAATCAATTTTTCACCCGATGGATGAACCATGGCTGACTTCTGTGCACCGCTAAAAAGAGAAGACCCGAATGCCTTTACGGGCTGCTTACAATTAAAAAAGATGGGCTATACCTTTGATCAGCTCAATCGGGGGGTGACCCGTTTGCATTATATTCCGGGCAACGAGCCGATCAGAATCCCTGATGGAACAGGGGATGACAAACTCTCTCCCGCTGAAATCTACAATCCCCTCGCTCAGTTGGCCGAAAATGAACAGATGAGACTAGCTCATCGCCTGCTTAAAGATAAAAATCTTTTATTTCCTCATTCATTCAAATTTCCGCATCATGAATTTCTTAAAAATCAAGTAAAGACGATTCATCCGGCCATTTTTGATTTGTCCGATCCTAAACAAGCTGATCTATTTAAAATCGTCATAAAAAAAATCCAAACGATTCAAAAAGAAATGCTAACTAAGAAGTTGAATGTGGGAAGCGAAGGATATGTTCGACATTTTTCCCAAGCACTTTTTAAATTTATCCAAGCTGAAAAGGAAAGCGGTGGTTTAGGAATCACTTTTTCAAATAATAATCGCCGGGCCATTAGAAACTTTTCAGAACTGTTCGAAGCGGGAGTGGCAACTTGTATTGAATTTGTTAATTTATTTGTTGCTCTGGGCCGAATTGCCAATCTTCCGGTGGTTCCGTTAGAGGTTTTAAAAAATGAAAAAGGGGAAGCGATTCAACATGATTTTATAGGTGTGAGGTTAGACCCAAAAAATAAGAAAAAGATGCTGTTTTTTGATATACAAACTGGATTTCAGGGGAAAAAGGCAAAAGATATATACAGCGAAATCGGTCGATTAGAATTGATGAGTCGATATTATAATAGCCAAATCTTTTTGACCCCAAACTCGGCCGCACCCATCTTAAAAAACCTCAAAAAATCTCTCCAACTCACCCCTTCTGATTATTTGATAAATACTAATTTTGCTAGAGTTCTCATCGTAACGAACGGACCTGTCGAGCAAATACTTAGTTCACTTTTTAAAGTTCATCAGAGCTACAAAAACTACCCGTATTTTTTCTTGGGGCTTTCCGAGCTCTTTGAAGCACAGGGGGATAAAAACACCTCGCGTACTGCAAAAAAAATTAGCGAGAAATTAAATAATCCCTCTTCTTCTGATTCTTCTGAATAAAATCTACTCCATTGGTTTTTTATACGGACTAGCGGGTTGCGGACGCTCCGCCGACATCGGAGGAACACCCCCCTCCCCCTTTTTACCGAGATCCCCTGCCTTGGCGCTATTTTTTCTTTTGATATCAAAACTTTCTAATTTGATTTCCCCCGGTTGCTGCATTCTTTTTTGGATCGCATCGGCAGGGTGTGATGTCTCACCTCGACTTCCTGGCGCTAGTATTTTATTGGCCAATTCCTTTTTGCCAAAAGTGGCACTCCCCGCTCCAGCACGGACGGGAGATTTTGGAGCTTGAGGTAATTCGACCTTCATCCCTTTGACTACATCGATTGCAGCCTTCGCAGCCTCAGGAAGTTTTCCCTTAGCACTTCTTTCTAAATGAACCTCCGCCTTTGGACCTTTTCCTATAGGTTTTGACCCACTCATATCCCCTCCTTTATTTAAATATTATACTGATAAGGATAATATTCAGCAATCATCATGCCATAAAAGTGTACTTAATATTTTTAAATAATTTCAAATAGTTAATTAAAAATATGGAGGCAGGCCTGGGAAAATATCTGAGAAAAATTGTCAGTGGTTTGACACAGTGATAATCAAAAACTTACTAAAAATCGCTAAAAACTGTTTCTACAATTTTAAATGGATCCTGGATTTCTCCAGGGTGACATTCTAATAGGCTTCATGCCTCCAGCCCCATTCTCCAAAGACCGATTTCTTCGAACACTTTTGGCATTTATCTTTGTTCTACTCCTCTCCATGGCTTTATCTGTTTGGCTGGGAGGAGGGCCCTTAGATTTAAGAGAAGCATTTCAAAACCCCACAAGCCCCGATCACGACATCCTCTTCTATTCTCGCCTCCCCCGAGTCCTTCTCGGCTGCATCGTCGGCTTTGCGCTCTCAAGTGGTGGAGTCGCCTTTCAGAGTTTGCTCCGAAATCCATTAGCTGACCCATATATTCTCGGGGTGTCTGGAGGAGCGGCATTAGGAAGCGTCTTAGCGATCGCCTTAAAACTTCAGTTCACCTGGGTCAGCACGATCGCATTTCTTTCGTCACTTGGTTCATTGCTGCTGATTTATTGGATTGCTCAAATCAAAGGAAGGCTTCCTGTTTACAGCCTGCTGCTCACCGGCGTCATCTTTAACGCCTTTAGTTTTGCACTCATCATGTTTCTCAATTCACTGGTCAGCTTCGAACAGGCACATCGGATCTGGTATTTGATGATTGGTTCGTTGGAGGCGGAGAGTTATGGAAAAATTTTAGTAGTGGGGGGATTTGTCTTCGTTGGTTTCACCATTCTTTGGATCCATGCAGGAAAGATGAATCTACTCGCCACCGGAGATCGCCCGGCACAATATCTCGGATTGGATGTAGAGCGGCTTCGCAAACAGATCTTTTTTGCCGCTTCGCTTATGATTGGAGCGACTGTCAGCCTTTCTGGGCTAATCGGATTTGTCGGACTCTTCATCCCTCACATGGTTCGACTGAAACTCGGAGCGGATCACCGGCTGCTACTCCCTGCCTCCGCATTATTTGGAGGCACTTTTCTGGTCATCGCCGATCTAGTCGCTCGCACCATCTTGAGTGGAACCGATTATCAAACTCAACTCCCAGTCGGTGTCATCACCGCATTGGTTGGCGGCCCATTTTTTGTTTTCCTGCTCAAACGCCCCGCGAGTCGAGGTGTCTGGTGAAGATCTTTGAACTTAAAAATGTCGGAATCTCTTTTGAAACCAAAAAAATTTTGGAACGGCTTGATTTAGCAATCAATGAGAAGGAATTCATCGGCATCCTTGGCCCCAATGGCTGTGGGAAAACGACGTTACTGAGCCTACTTTCCGGAGTATTGAAACCAACCACTGGAACCATCCAATTGATGGGAAAACCGCTCTCCGCCTATCCGCGGCAGGAGGTGGCAAAATTGGTCTCGGTCCTTCCACAAGAGAACATTCTCGATTTCCCCTTTACCGCGAGAGAAGTCGTCCTAATGGGACGTTTCCCTTACTTAAAAACCTTTCAGTGGGAAACCGAGGCGGATCTCACCATAGCGGAAGAGGCGATGCGATGGACTGATTGCTTGGAATTTGCGGAACGCGATATTCGGTCACTATCAGGCGGCGAAAGAGAACGGGTACTACTCGCTCGCGCACTGGCACAACAACCTCAAATCCTATTATTGGATGAACCAACCACCCATCTCGATCTGAAACATCAGCAGGAGATTTATCGATTACTTAAAAGACTCCATCACGAAAAAAATCTCACCGTGATTATGGTTTTACACGATCTTCACTTCGCTAGCTCAGCATGCGAAAGAATCCTGATGCTCGCGGATCAAAAGATCGCGGCAGATGGAGTCCCCGAAGAAGTATTGACCAGCGAAAAAATTTATGAGGTGTTCGGCGCCAATATTTTAAGTTGGCCTGATCCGACGACCGGAAAGAGAATTTTTATCCCCGCATTGTAGGGGACGGTGATCACTATGAAATACCGCGCAATCTTCTCCATTTTCATCTCCTTATTTATCCACGCCGGAATTTTTGCAGGATTATCAGGATGGCTGCGGAATGAAAAGGAATCTACCCTTGCCGGCGGAGTCACTTGGTATAACCTCAACCCCGGCGGTGGTGGAGGTGGGGCATCGCAAAAAAATTCTTACTCAGAAAAAAAAGCTCTCAGCGAAAAAAAGATACAAAGAGTTGCCAAGGCTTCTCCTCCTGAAAACGATTCCTCCACTAGCGGAAAAAAAATAGGTGAAGGTGAAGGAAAAGGGGCAGGAGAAGGATCCGGAGAAGGGGCGGGTGGAAACGGACCTCTAGGATTTGGAAATGGAGAGGGGGCTGGTAATCCCGTCTTATCTAAGATAAAAAGCAAGATCGCACGCGCTAAACGATATCCGCTAGAGGCGCGCCGCGAGCGAGTCGAAGGGATTTGTGCCATTAGTTTTGAAATCAATCCTGATGGCTCTTCGAGAAATTTAGAGCTACTACAAAGCAGCGGTCATCCCCTTTTGGATCAAGAGGCCCTTTCCACCATTCAAAGAGCTTCCCCATTCCCTTACTATCCAAAACCGATTAAGCTGAATTTGAAATATAGTTTGAGATAAAATGAATGATTAAATTTCCCCTACAATTTGAAGAGTTTCTACTCCACTACATCAAAGAAGAATTTTTTCGCGGCACTAAGAGAGCCTCGTTTATCTCGCGCCCTTTCGGCAAAGAAGATCTCTATTTCTTTTCCAAAGGGGTCTCCAAGCTTTCGGAACTTTTTACAGCGGAGCGAGCCAAACTCACGCGTGGCTACCTTAATCAGCCGGAATTACGGGCCGCTTACTTGCTTTACTTTCTACCCATCAATTTCGCCAAAACCTGTTATGTGCTGCAACAAATTCCTCCACTATTCTGGCAACGAAAAACCTATAGGGTTTTGGACCTTGGGAGTGGCCCAGGTTCGGCCTCCTTGGCATTCCTACATTTTTTGAAAGAAAAAAATCCCAGCGCCCAAGTAGAATTAACTTTAGTCGAACAAAATGAAAAAGCACTACGCGATGCAAAGGAGTTGAGTTCGCTCTACCAACCTTTGCTGAAGAAACTTCAAACGATTCCTAGCTGGCTCTCCAAATTTTCCTTTCACGGAGAATACGATCTGATCCTGATGAGTCATGTCTTAAACGAAATGACGGAATATGGGGCACAACAACGAGCAGAGTGGTTGCTACCTAAGATTCAAGACCACCTTAGTTCAAATGGAATCCTCGCCATTTCAGAACCAGCGCTGAAGCGGCCGACACGTGAATTGATGGCGCTGCGAGATCATCTCTTGGAAGAAAAGGAATTGATGGTCTTGGCCCCCTGCCTCCATGAAGAGATTTGCCCGATGCTGGCAGCGACACGAAACGACTGGTGCCACTTTTATGTGGAATGGAATGAGCCGGAATATCTGCAGCGATTGGATCGTCTCATCAAAAATGAAAACCGCTTTTTAAAAGTCGCTTATCTCTTGTTAGGGAGAAAAGATTTTTTTGGAACGACGTTGAAACGTCCCGCCGACTTATTTCGCGTCGTCAGCAATCGAATGAAGACACGCGGAAAGACCGAGGCGGTCCTGTGTGGCCCGCCGGGACGGATTGGAATCACTCTGCTAGATCGAGAAAAAAGTGCGGTGAACGAAGCGCTAGATCAATCGCGACGTGGAGATCTGCTAAGCGTGCCGGAATTAGCGTCAGAGGATTATCATGTCGATAAAAAATTTCGAGCTTCAAGAAATACAAAAATAAAATTGATCGATTAATTCCCCCCCGTTGCCTCATGCCGAAACCTATCCATCAACTGCTGAAAATCTTTCGGCGGGGTTGAACGGAACGTCATTTTTTTCTGACTCACCGGATGGTGAAATTCTAAAAACGCCGCATGCAACGCCAGACGTTTTCCCCCAACCGTCCCTCCATAAATCTTATCCCCAATAATTGGATGCCCCAGGCTAGAGAAATGCACACGTACTTGATGGGTCTTCCCGGTTTCTAACCTTGCCTCAACCAAAGTGGAATTGGGATACCGCTCCACCACTCGGTAATTTGTCTTGGAACGACCGGTGCGTGACCCTCTCGCCAGTGGGATTGCTTTCATCCTTCTTTCCGACGTCGGATCTTTTACGATCGCCGTTTCAATCGACCCCTCATTTCTCTTCACCTTCCCCTTCACCAACGCCAAATATCTTCTTCCCACCGTATGCCGCCGAAACTGCTCCGCAAGAGAATTGGCTCGTTTGGAAAGGGTATAGACCATCACCCCACTCGTCTCTCGATCGAGTCGATGCATCAACCCAACGTAGGGATAGGTGAGATCTGGATGGGCACGACGCAGATAATCGTTGATGTCATCAACCAACGTCGAGGTCAAAACCTGCGGACTCTTTTCACACGCAACCCCCGGAGGTTTCTCCACCACCAAGAGATCTTTGTCTTCAAAGTAGACTTTTAAATATCTTTCGCGACGAGAAAGCTGTGCCTCTTCTTCATCTTTGATCTGAACCTTATCCCCTAGCTCTAACTTCCAAGAGGCAATAATCACTTTACGCGGACCAATAAATATTCGCCCCGCATCGATGAGCTCTTTCACCTTCTTGCGACTCAACTTGGTTTCTTGAACGAGAAACTGATCGATGCGCATCCCCACATGCTTGAGACTCGCCTCAAAAGATTTTGTTTTTTCCAACTCTTCACTTTTCACTTTTCACCCATCATGTTTTAGATAAAAATGCAGAATGCCACGAACCAAATTAAAACTACTCTTCATCTCCGACCCACTCTCCGCCTTCAATCCCAAGCGAGAAACGACCCTCTACATGATGCACGAGGCATATCAAAGGGGTTACCAAATTTTTTCTACTACTCCATCTCTCTTAAGCTCGAGAAACCGCCAAGTCTATGCCATTTGCGAACAGCTAGCGATTTTAGGGATCGGGAAGAAAGAATGGTATCGAAGATTAAAACAAGAAACGAGAGACCTTAAAAGTTTTGACGCCATCTTGTTGCGAAAAGATCCTCCATTCGACCAAAAATATCTCCATCATCTCTATCTGTTAGATCTGCTCTCTTCGGAAGTCTACATGATGAATCACCCGCGAGGGATCTTGGCAGGGAACGAAAAACTTTTACCCCTCTATTTTCCTCAGATCATTCCCGATAC
>JBGTGJ010000121.1:0-1850 GCA_041746775.1 bacterium | reverse complement strand
GGGATGTTTGAAATTCTCCAAAATCAATTTCCCGAAACCCAAGCAGTGGGAGGGCCGACATTGGGGGCCGATCCGATTGCGACCGCTTTGAGCTTTTTTTCTCACCAAAGAGGGTGGAATCTCCCTGTATTTATTGTTCGCAAAGAACCCAAAGGACATGGCACAATGAATTGGTTGGAAGGGACCGCACATCTGCGGATCGGAATGAGAGTGGTATTGGTAGAAGACGTGATTACGACCGGTGGCTCATTGATCAAGGCGATCCACAGAGTTCGTGAAGCAGGGTTAGTTCCGCGAGGGGCATTAGTGATTGTCGATCGACAAGAGGGGGGAAAAGAAAATCTCGAAGCGCTTGGTTTATCGGTTGCGAGTCTTTTTACCAAAGAGGAGCTTTTAGGATGAGAAAAATTCTTCTACTTATTCCGTTACTGTTTTTTACATTCAGCATTTACGCCGCATCAGATCTCACTTCGCAAAGAAATCCCTATTATAAAGTTTTAAAACAATACACTCGCGAGTCTGAAATCTACAGTACTGAAGATATTCACGCCCAGTATATTGTGAATGCGACTTATCTTTCGGAGGAGTTTCGTTCTTCTTTCAAAACCTTTTTTAAAAAATTCTATCCTGATGGGCAAGATGGCTTGGCTGAAAAACGAGCCCAACTTTGGTCGGAAGACCAGGGAGAGGTTAGCTTTTTGGTGGCGCTGTATGCGAAAAATCGAAAGATGATTCCGTTAGGGGATCCCAATTCATTATGGGATCTTTCTTTAAAGATGAATGGAGAAACTTATAAGCCTCAGTTAGTAGAAAAGGTCATCACCTCTCCTTTAGAGCTTAAATTTTTTCCATTTGTTAACCGGTGGTTTCAGCTTTACCGGGTTTCTTTTCCGGCCGCTTCTGGTTCAAATTCTGATAAAATTCAGTTAAATCTGTCGAGTGTCGTTGGGCATTCCGAATTGAAATTTTAAAAGGAGTGCGGCAATTCATTGCCGCCCGTGCCGCAGGCACGTCCCCGAATTCACATACTGCGATCATTCATTATTGCAGAGTGGCGACGCAGACATTCATACGGGTACGCGCCTGCGGCGCGGGGATAAAATGTTTTAGGAGGAGAAGTTCTTAACTTAGGTTAACAAACGGATTCATTAACCTCACTTCTTCGATTTGCTGTCCGTTTTGAAGATCTTCTGACAAAAGAATTTGGCATTGGGCTTTGAGTGCTGTTTGCACAATGAGGGAATCCCAGAAGGAAAGTTGATGTTTATTTTGCAAATCGATCGCTGCTAAAAGGTCTTGAGTATCCGGAATGACCACTTCCCAGGCGCTATACTGTTTTACAATTTCCTTGGCTGTTTTTTGAGGTAAAGGATTGGAGATTTTTTGAGTCAGAGTGACAAACAGCTCCTGCAAAACCTGCAGACTCAAAACACCAGTATGATCCGACCAAAGCTTCTTGATTTCTTCTGCCGCACATTTCTGTTTTTCTTTCGCAAGAAGATCATGGGCATAAACAAGAATATTGGTATCCACGAAAGTTTTTTTAGATTTTTCGATCATGTAGGAAATCTCGCGACGAGTAATAAGGGGAAGGTCCTATTTTGAATCCTTTTTTGAGATAGGTGAGGGCCTTTTTTTTTGCCTTATCGTAGGTTGCGGATTTTTCAATGATGGATTTTAATGCAGTGACCATTAATTGACTTAAAGAAGTTTTGTGTTGGACTGCATACATCTTGGCATTGTGAAGTAATTCTTTGTCTAGTTTTAAGGTTACATTTTGATGCATGAATCTCTTGTAGCACGTAATTTCGTGCAGGCCAAGAGTGTTTTTTTATTCTCGATTATATTCT
>JBGTGJ010000120.1:0-3072 GCA_041746775.1 bacterium | reverse complement strand
AGACAGCGCATTTTGTGTTGGATCATTTTTCTCATTTTGACTCGGTTGTAGCCGAAGTGATCTCAGAACGGGAAAGTGTCTTCCAACAGATGCAAAGCTTTTCGCAGATTCAAAGCTATTCTTCCGCTGCCAATTTTATTTTATTTAAGACCAAGAATTCTAAAAAATGTTTTGATCATTTGGTTCAAGACGGAATTTTGATTCGGGATGTTTCTAGTAACCCTCGGTTGAAAAATTGTCTTAGGGTTTCGATGGGAGCACCCGAGGAGAATCAGGCGTTTTTAAAATCCCTTTCTACCTTTTCATAATAATCAATCACTCGCCGCACATACGCCCGCTTCTGTACGTAGGGGAGTGACGAAAAACTTCGCTTAAACCCATAAATAATAATGTCGCGCAATTGGTGCGGCTGGACTCCAAATGTTTTTACGGTCTTCCAAATCTCATCCGTCACTGTGGTATGCGAAACGAGGCGATTATCGGTGCAGATGGTTACGGAAAGTTTTTCTGCCAGCATTTTTCGCAATGGGTGATGTTCCATGTCGGTTAAACTTGGAATCGTTTGCAGGTTACTTGTGGGACAAGCTTCAATCGTAACTCGGCGGTCGGCAATGTATTGAGTCAGTGCTTTGGTGTAAGATTCTCTTTCCTGTTTGGGGATATGTTCTACTAACTCACTCGAAAAAAGGTTCGTTCCATGTCCAATCCGATCGGCATAACACTGGGTGATTGCCTGAAAGATGGAAGAGGGGCCATAAGCCTCTCCCGCATGAATCGTTTTTTTTAAAAAATGCTGATGCGCAAATTCAAACGCCCTACGATGGGCATTGGCTGGCCAGCCTTTTTCTTCTCCCGCTAAATCAAAACCGACAATCGGTATTGCTAGTCGATCGCGAATCTCTACCAGTGCCTGAACCAGTTCTAAAGAGGCCAATGGATAAACTTTAGCGGCAGCCGTGTAACGATGGCATGAGACAAAGTTTTGGTAATAGGGGGAAAATTTTTCATCAAACTTGCGTAAAGCACAGCCGATAATGCCGTAATCAAAAGGGGGTTCTTGCCCCTTGAGGATTTCCTTCCGTTGATTGATTTCGGACTTGGCTCGCTTAAGTCCTTGGTCGACGGAGACCAACACCCGTTCCATCGAGAGATGTTCCGAAGCGTTCAACTGAGGAGCGAAGCGTGGCTCGATATATCGAACCCCTTCGGCGAAATTATCGATCGCTAATTCATAAGCGACTTGTTCCAGCGCTTCAGGAGTTCGAAGTACGGCACAGGTGTAGTGGAACCCTTGGAGATATTCCGAGAGATCGGAGTATCGCTCTTTAAAAACGAGTTCACTTAAACCCGCTTCCTCATACGAGGGGAGGGGGATCTTTTGATTTCTGGCCAATTCAATCAGAGTCGAAAGGCGTAGCGAGCCGTCGAGGTGTACGTGCAAGTCAGATTTGGGGATGGCGAGGAGGAATTCTTTGGTGATCCATTTGGGATGATCCATAAGATGATTGTAAAGGATTTTGGTTTTAGGTGGTAGGGTTGACTTCAGTCGACCGAATCCCCGAATACATTCGGCTACAAAGGTTTGAATTGTAGACGGGAACGGGATCGGGGAATTGGTCGACTGAAGTCAACCTACATTTTCATTTCCCTCTGTCTCCCACCTTCTTAAAATTCCTTTCTCCAAAGATGGCGCGGTTATTTTTGTAGTGTTTGAATTCTAAAAGATTATTCGAAGGGTCTTGTAAGAAGAAAGTTTGATGCTCCACCGCTGTTCCTGGATAGCGGGTGCGGGGAGGTTGGAAGAACTTTAGTTTCTTTTTTTCAACTCGTTTGAGAAATCGTTGCCAGTCCTTAAAATCTTTAAACACAATTCCAAAATGGCGCGGATAAATCCCTTCGGGCTTCCCGGTTTTTTGTGGAGTTAAGTGGGCGACGAGCTGGTTTTCCATCAGATTAAGAATCACCGAAACTTTGGATTCCCGACCGGTTTTGCATCCAAGCCCTTGAACGTAAAACTTTTTTGCCTGGCTTAAATTGTGCACCGGGAAGGCGAGGTGAAATAAGGTTTTCATTTTTTCTTTCTCTTTTTAAATTTTAATTTAAAATGTGAGTTGCCCTTAAATAATAAAATAGAATTTTCCAATTGGGTAACTTTTTCCATGAGTAAAAAAACCGTCACAGAACTCTTGGCCAAAGCAGACATCAAAACCAACGGAAAGCGCCCGTGGGATATACGCGTGCTCGACGATCGTTTTTATGATCAAGTTTTAGCCAATGGGTCGCTGGGAGCGGGGGAATCCTACATGGAAGGGTGGTGGGAGTGCGATCAGCTTGATCAAATGATCGAACGGGCACTTCGCTCCAAAACCGATCAAGAGCTGTTTTCTTGGCGATTACTCATAGATGCTGCGAAGGCGAAGTTGAGCAATCCTCAGGCGAGATGGCGGTCGTTTCGAAATGCATCCCATCATTACGATATTGGGGATGACCTTTACCAACCGATGTTGGGGAAATACATGGTCTACTCCTGCGCTTACTGGAAGGGGGTCTCCCGATTGGAGGATGCTCAAGAGCAGAAGATGGAGCTGATCTGCAAAAAGATTGGGCTCAAAAAGGGGATGTCGTTGTTGGATATCGGTTGTGGGTGGGGAGTTTTTGCCAAGTACGTCGCTGCTAAATATAAGGTGAATGTTCTCGGAATCACCGTTTCAAAAAATCAATTTAAGTTTGCAACACAACTTTGTGAGAATTTGCCTGTGGAGATTCGTCTTCAAGACTATCGGGATCTTCAGGAGAAATTTGACCGCATCGTTTCGATCGGTATGTTCGAGCATGTTGGTTATAAAAATTATGCTCAATATATGAAAGTGGTTCACCGATGTCTCAAAAGGGATGGGCTTTTTTTATTACAGACGATCGGTAATAACCGGTCGAAAAAGCAGATCGAACCATGGATTCAAAGATATATTTTTCCTAATGCGATGCTCCCTTCCATCCAGCAAATTGGCAGCGCTAGTGAAGGAAATTTTGTGATGGAGGACTGGCACAATTTTGGTCCTGATTATGATAAGA
>JBGTGJ010000119.1:0-4850 GCA_041746775.1 bacterium | reverse complement strand
TTATTGACGTGTCCCTATTAGAGGATATTCTTAGAGATATAAAATTGAACCTAAAAATGGGGATGATGTTGAATGGTATTCAAACTTAATATCCGACCAGACCTTGAAGCTGAGATTGAACAATTACTGTCCCGATCCCATGCGAGATCGAAAACGGAATACATTAATCGGGCAATCGAAAATTATAATCAGCAATTGAAACGAGAGTTATCTCTTCGTCAGCTTAAAGACTATTTCAAATCTTATCAAAAAGAAGGCAAAGAAATCCTTCGTGACTTCGCCAAACTTAAATCTAATTCCTGTTGAATAAAGGACATTGTTAACTCATCGATGGGATAAAAATTTTGTTCGCCCCCTCTTGGGTTAAGAGGGGGTTGGGGGAGTTCCAGTGAAAGAAAAGTACCTTATTGAATTTTGATGTGAAGAGTTACTCAAAATCATGAGATGTAATGAAGAATTTTAGAAGAGTGTGGATAATCGCTGAGGTACTTTATTATCACAGGAACTCCCCCTGGACCCCCTCTTAACCCAAGAGGGGGCGACATGGATTCGAGTCTGTAGGATCTGCTAGTTCCGTCTTAAGAAGCTTAAATTTTAAGAAATCTTTGAGGAAGATTTTCGAGGGAAACCTCTTCCTGCGACTGATCTTTCATATTCCTCACCACCACTAACCCTTTTTTTCGTTCCTCTTCCCCACAAATCACCACATAATCCGCCTTCCAACGATCGGCACGACGCATCTTGCTTTTGAGCGAGCCAGGACCAAAGTCTTGCTCGGCGATTAGATCGGAATCACGAAGCGGCTTTAAAAACTTAAAAAGAATTTGATGGGAATCTTCATCCAACCCAAGGAGATAAATTCTTATTTTAGTTTGCACCGGAATTTTTTCGTGGTGCAAAATCGAAATCAATCGCTCAATTCCCACCGCAAAACCGATCGCAGGGACCTGGGGACCTCCCAGATCTTTTACCAAATCATTATACCTTCCCCCACCAGCGACCGAATTTTGCGCCCCCAATTCTCCACTCAAAAATTCAAAAACGGTTTTTTCATAATAATCGAGACCACGCACCAGTCTGGGATTAATCTGAAAAGGGATATTGAGAGACTTCAAACTTTCTTGTAGTTGCAGAAAATGATTTCGGCTTTCATCGGAAAGAGAATCTAAAATTTTAGGAGCATTCGCAGTCGCTGCAATACACCCCTCTTTTTTGCAATCGAGGACACGAAGCGGATTGCGATCCATCTTTTTGATACAATCTTCACATAAACCAGGAGCAATCGTTCTTAAAAATTCTAAAAGAGTTTGACGATATCGTTCACGACATTCGCGCGAGCCGAGAGAATTGATCGAGCAGGTGAGATTTTCAACCCCCAGCTCCAAAAAATACTGATAGATCAACCCGATCACCTCGGCATCGACCGTGGGATGATCGACTCCAAAAACCTCGACCCCTACTTGATGAAACTGCCGCAGCCTTCCTTTTTGTGGACGCTCATAACGAAACATCGGGCCAATATAGTAGAAGCGCCCTTCGTTGATCTGGTGGCTGGTAAAATGTTCGACGAAGGCACGAACCACGGAGGCGGTCCCCTCCGGTCGCATCGCCAGTTTTTTACTGTTGCGATCGAGCAGCGTATACATCTCTTTTTCAACGATTTCCGTCGTATCGCCAACACTACGTTCGAATAGCGCGGCTTCTTCCAGAATGGGGGTACGGATCTCTTGAAAACCAGCCCGCTCGAAAATCTCCTGTGCTTTCTTTTCGACCCAGCGCCATTTCTGAAGTTCTTTTGGATCAAAGAGATCTTCCATGCCGCGGATGCTGTTGATATTTTGAGACATGTTGTCGATTGGACTAGGGACCAGTGACAAGTGACCAGGGACCATTTTCCCTTAAGTCACTGGTCACTTGTCACTGGTCGCTGGTCTTTCCAACTGTTCTTTAATCTGTAGTGCCTTTTCGTAAATCGGTTTGAATTGCGGATCCTCCTCCAACTGATACTTTTGAATCTTCGCTATCGTTTTTTGAGGATTTCTAAGCTTGAGGTAAAAGACACACAGCTCTCGCAACAAAGTCATTTCATTCGGTTTCTTCAGCAAGATCTTCTCATAAACTTCGGTCAAAACATCGATCTGCTTCATCTCTTGGCGCAGTTTTTTCGCAATCTTTTCATACTCGCGGAGTGAGTCCTCTTGCTTACCAAAATTGAAATAGATCTCAGCTAATCGAACCTGGTGCCTCACCTCATCCGGTTCGACCTCAATCAACTTTTTACACGCCCGCAAGGCATCCGCCTCACGGCCTCGAGTTAAATAATATTGAATAACGATTTTGAATTGTTGGGCGGCGTCGCTGTTCATTCCCAACCGCTGATAGAGTTCCCCCAGTTTTTCATTGAACTCAACCGAGCCGGGAGAAAGCTTGAGAATATTTTTATAGATCGCGACTGCTTTTAATAGAAATCCGGAATCGACATACTGCTCGGCCACCTCACGAAAAATCGCGATGCCGTTTTGCGAATCTTTTTCTTTAAAATACAGCTCTCCTAACCGAATTTTTAGCCGCATGTTGGAGGGGTCTTTGGCAGACATCACCATCACCTCCCGAATCTCTTGTTCGGGCCCCCTTTTCGCAAAAATATTTTTAACCGACTGAACGATTTTATTTACATCCATAAATGAAGATCTATCACATAAATGGATCCTGGATTTCTCCAGGATGACACGGGTTAAAAGATTATTTCCGGGAGGGAGGTTTTTTAGGAGAAGAAATTTGATCTAACTCTTGCAACAAACCATAGAACCCCAAAATATAACTATAGGCCCCAAACCCAGAAACCTGCCCTATCACCACGGGGGCAGTAAAAGAGTGATGCCGAAATTCTTCACGCCGGTAAATATTCGAAAGATGCACTTCGACCACCGGCAGTCCCACCGCCGCGATCGCATCTCTCAATGCCACGGAGGTGTGTGTATAGGCAGCAGGATTAATTAATATTCCATGATAACTTTTAGCGGCGGACTGAATCGCATCGACCAACCCCCCTTCACTATTCGATTGTAAAATTTTGAGGGTGACCCCTTCTTCCTTCGAAATCTTTTTTAAAGTATTGTCGATATCCGCCTGAGTCGTACTGCCATAGACGTCGGGCTCGCGCTTACCGAGGAGATTTAAATTGGGGCCATGAAGGACCAATATTTTAAGACTCGACCGTTTCATTGAACTCTCGCATCTTGAACTCGAATTAATAGTC
The DNA here is from genome assembly GCA_041746775.1 of bacterium. Taxonomy (GTDB): domain Bacteria; phylum UBA10199; class UBA10199; order DSSB01; family DSSB01; genus JBGTGJ01. Next base: position 1,591 of record JBGTGJ010000119.1, on the reverse strand, counting down.
TTTGCAGCCGATGAATCTTGTCTTGCGTCGATAAAACTTTCGGTTCAGCAGGAATAAATTCGATCGGAACAAATTCAATAGGTGAGGATGGAGCTGAAATCTCTGTTTGGGGTTGAACATCCTCATCTTCTTCGGAATCCCTTGCGGCCGTTGGAGCACGCCCCCCTTGACGAAAACGTTCAAACGCCTTCCTCATGTCTTCTTTTAATTCACCCCAGATTTTTTTGACGCTCTCTTGGGTAGGATTATTTTTGAGAATTTTCTCTGCCAATTCGAGGGCATATTGAGCACTCCCCTGCTCTCGCAGTATCTTCACCATCGTTTCGGTATGATAAATAGGATCTAAATCTAACGGCATCTCAAATCACCTCCTCGAGAGGGGTTGGAAGGACGACCGATTTCCCAAGCTTGGTCAGGTAGATAAAGTGGATGTCACGCTGCAAACGTTTTTTGTCTTGCATCAGAGTACGGCGATAGTCCGACTTGGAAAACCTTGGCATTTCAATCGGTAACCCTGCTTTTTTCAATAAATCTTTCAAGCGACGAAAGTCACGTTGTGGCAATTGCGTCTTCTTCATCGAAAGCTCTGCAGCATAAACCATTCCGATCGCAATCGCTTCTCCATGGGTATATTTTCGATACTGAGTCAAGCTTTCAATCGCGTGCCCGAGGGTATGGCCAAAGTTAAGTTTCGCACGCAAACCAAGCAGATCTTTTTCATCTTTTTCGACCACATCCCCCTTGAGTTCACAGCAACGACGGAGGATCGGTTCTAACCCTTTCCCTCCTGAGGCTAGAATCTGTTCGATGGAATCTTCCAGCTGACGAAATAACTTCGCATCAAAAATCGCCGCGTACTTAATCACCTCCGCCAAGCCACTGATCATTTGTCGGGAAGGGAGGGTGGATAAACACTCTTCATCGACCAGAACAAATTTTGGCTGATAAAAAGCACCGACGAGATTTTTTCCGTCGCGAAGATCGACCCCGGTCTTTCCACCGACGGAACTATCGACTTGAGCAATCAAAGTTGTCGGAATCTGGACGAATGGAATTCCACGCAGGTAAGTCGCGGCCGCAAATCCCACCAGATCCCCCAAAACCCCTCCTCCCAGCGCAATCAAAGGGGTCTTGCGGTCGATCTTCCATTTCACCAAATGTTGATAAATCAGTTCGACCGTCTTTAAATTTTTAAACTTCTCTCCATCCGGAAGCACCAGCGTATGAACCTTAAAATATTTTTTCAACTCCCGAGCTAACTGGTTGCCGTGCAAAGGTTCTATTGTCGTATTTGTGATTAAAACGACCTGCTTCGAGGGGGCATACCGCTCCAACAATGAGGGAACAAAACTTTTGGAATTTCGCAGGAAGAAAATGGGATAGGAATGTTCCCCCAAATCAATCGATAGGGAATTCTTCTCAAACGGAATCATTTGCAGGATCTGTCCCCCCACCTCCTCGGGAGATTTCCCATCGGTGGGAATTTTGAGTGGGATGCGGTCGTAATACCTGGCCCGTTTGGCCAAGAGAGTTTGAATCTTTTCTTGCTTATTCCCTTCTAGCAAAGGGCGATGATCTTCCCCCTCAAGTC
>JBGTGJ010000118.1:0-10855 GCA_041746775.1 bacterium | reverse complement strand
TTTGAACGGGGAACCGTCGTTAACGGTCGATATCGCATTGAAGATCTCATCGGGGAAGGGGGAATGGGTTTCGTTTATCGTGTGATCGATCTGTTGCATCCCGAGCAGCCGATCGCCCTCAAGACCATCCGTAATATCAATCTCTTCAACCTAGATCTCTTTAAGGTCGAGTTTAAGACGATGACCGAGCTTCATCATCCGAACCTCACAGCAGTCTATGATTTCGATGCGGTGGTGGGGACCGACGATTATTTTTTCACAATGGAGCTGGTCCGAGGGGGAGTAGATATTCTCAATACCACGGAAAGAGCTGACTGGAAGCAGGTGGTTGAGCTGCTAATTCCGCTGTGCCGAGCCCTCTCTTATATTCATAGCCGCGGGATCATCCACTTCGATATCAAGCCGGGGAACTTACTCATCAGCTCGGGTGGAATTCTCAAGGTCCTCGATTTTGGCATCGCCGGCCTCAAAAATTCCAAGAATGAAGAATTTACCGGTGGGACAGCTCATTACATGGCACCAGAACTCTCGATGAATAGTGCCTCGGTGGACCACCGGGTTGATCTCTACAGTCTCGGCATCCTGATTTACCAATTACTTTGCCGACAATTTCCGTTTGATGGAGCCACGTTTTTAGAAACGATTGAACTACATCAACGAACCCCTCTCCGGTGGGATGAAAGGGTTAAAGAGAATCTCCCGTCCTGGTTGATCGATATCGTTGAACGCCTCTGTGCAAAAAATCCTGCCGATCGATTCCGAACCGCTAACAACATCATCGAGGCGATCAATGAGCAGGGAGGATATTCGTACGAATTGGAAACTCAACAGACGCGCGAGAGCTATATTTTCTCCAGCCGTTTCGTGGGACGAGAAAAGGAGTTTGAAGAAATCACCCACTTCATTGATGCCCGGATGAAAAAACAAGGGCTCGAAACCCCCGTGATTTTTGTCTCGGGGCAAAGTGGGATCGGCAAGTCGCGACTGTTTCGAGAAGTGAGATGCCACAGCCAACTTGCCCAGGTCTCCTTTATTGAAGGAAACTGTTACGAGGGGAGATTCAACGAGTATGGTGCCATCGCCGAACTGGTCACCTACCTTATCCCACTCATCGAAACAGCCGGACATACCAACCTCATCCAGCAGTTCGGTTCGGAATTGGCCAAGATCGAGCCACAACTTGCGAGCAAATATCAACTAACTCCTTCCGATCCGCTCAACAGGCCCGAGGCAGAGCATCTGCGCTTGCGGGAACAGGTCAGTGAGTTTTTTGTACGAGTCGCAGAGGTGATGCCTTATACCCTTTACATCAACGACCTACAGTGGGCCCCTTCCGGGACCTCCGATCTTATCTATTATTTGGCATGGAGAATTATTTTAAGGGAACGGTTGGGAGAACCTTGTCCGATCGCTTTGTTAGGGAGCTTTCGCAGCGATGAGGTGGAAGGACGTCCTTTGGAAAAATTTCTCTCCCGCCTTCGTCAGGAGAATGTCTTCAAGGTGATCGAATTAAAGCCACTCGCTTCCGAAAGCATCGGGCCTTTGTTGTGTTCGATGTTTGGAGTAGAAACCATCCCTGCTCACTTTTTAGACCGTGTCATCCAAGAGACGGCCGGTAATCCCTACTTCGTGGAAGAGGTGATGCGAATCCTCGTTGAAAATGGGTCGGTGTATTTAGAGAATGGCCAATGGGCTGCGGCCACCGAAATCGAAAAACTAGAATTTCCTACAAGCATCTCCGATGTCTTTCTCCGCCGCGCTTCACTGCTTTCCTCTGAACAGCGTCTACTCACCGATCTGCTCGCCGTCGGAAACAGGCCAACCCCAATCGAGGTCCTTTACAAAGTCGTACCCTTTAGTGGTGAAAATTTGCAGGGGCTATTGGCCACGCTGGAGCAAAAACAAATCGTGCAAGCGATGTCTAACAACCGGGAGTTTCGTCTTGGACATGACCGGATGCGGGAAACGCTTTATGAAAATATCTCTGAATCGGAACGACGCGGGTTACACCTCAAATTGGGTGGCGCAATCGAGCAGGTCTTTGTTGAGAATTTAACTCCACAACTTGGGGCGTTGGCCTATCATTTTGCCCGGGCCCAAGATCGCCCCAAAGCGCTTTATTACAGTATTGCTGCAGGGGATGATGCACGCGAGCGCGACGCCAATGATTTGGCTACTAACATGTATGAACAGGCTCTCACCCTACTCGATCCTTCTGATGAAAGACGGCATGAAATCCAAGAACGTTTGGCAGGTGTTTATCGAATGAGCGGTCGTTATGAGGATGCCCAGAGACTGCTTCAGCAACTCCTCTCCGAATCAACTATCAATCAGGAAAAGGCCCGCCTGCATACCCAGATGGGCAGGATCCTCTTCGAGCGAGCCAACGTCACAAGTGCCTTAGACGAGATGTGGCGTGCGGTTGAGCTGAGAGGGGAATGGCGACCCCGTACCAGGCTGGGGATGGTCACAGCAATCTGTGGAGCCTTACTTAAACATTTTTTTCACTCTTTTTTTCCTCGTTGGATTCGGAAGCCACGTAATAACGCGAAAAGAGAGTCGGATATGGAACGATTTGTGACCTATGCCGCCATCGCAGAGGCTTCCTATTTTTGTGATCCATGGGCATTGATGCTCGCCATGTTCCGCGGTACCAATTATGGCGAGCATGCAGGTGACTCCAAACAACTGGCTTGGCTTTATGGTGGTTTTCAGCCTGTCTATGGGGCCATGACACTCTATCGGGCGGCTGAGCGCTATGGTGATAAGGCGATGAAAATGGCCGAGCGACTCGATTCCGATTGGGTCCGGGGGCTGGTTGCGCAATGCCGCAGCACCCTGACTCTCTTCATGGGGCGATGGACGGAAGCAGTGGAAGCGGGAAGCAAAGGAATCACCCTGTTGAAAAAAGGGGGAGACTATTTTGAAATCAGTTGGAGCTATTTAATCACCATTCACGCGTTGCTTTATCTCGGACAACTCGAGCAGGCACGGAAGATGGCCGAAGAAGCGATGGAGATCTGTCAACGAACTCAAGTAAAGGGGTTTTTCTATTTTCTCGCACAGCATGCACTCGCAAATGTCTATCTAGGGAATCATGAAATCGCCATTAAAGAAGCCGAACAGGCGCTCGAAATCGCTCAAAAAATGAGCGCGGATAATTTTTCGCTCTGTTTCACGGAGCTCATGGTTGGAGAATGCCAACTCGTTGTAGGGAACATCGACCGCGCCCTCCCCCCGCTCGAGCATGTCAGAAAAATACGCGAAGAAAAAAAGCTGATTCATGATTGGTTTGTCGGTGTCTATCCACTCCTGGCGCGCGCTTATCTGGAAAAGTTTCGCCGCAATGGCCACACACTCATCAAAGGGGAATTAAGAAGTATCAAAAAGTTGGTTCATAAAGGGAGAAGACTCTCCAAACGTCACCCCAACTTTGTCGTCCCCTCTCTGATTGCCCAAGCGATGCTTTCATGGGCCGAAGGGGATAAGAAAGCTGCACGACACTCCTTTGACGAGGCAATCAAGATGGCCGAACAGCAGGGGGGAATGCTTTATCTGGCGCAAGCTCACTCGGAAGCTGCTCGAGCCTATGCTGAGGGGGACTCGGAGGATCAAGCTAGAGTCCATGATCATCTGATTGCTGCAGAGGATGCATTTGCCCGGTGTGGGGTGGAAAATAAAAAAAACGCTCCCGCTAAATATTAGCGAGAGCATTTTTGAAACTTGGGGGGGATTGATTAGCCCTTGTATTTTTCAAAGCATTTGTAACCAACCAGATTATCATCCTCATCATAGGTGTGAAGTCCCAGAAAGAAATGAACACCTTCTATAGTATAGGTCTCCGTCACGATGGGGTCCTTGGTTTCATCTTTTTTAAGATACTTCGTGATAGCGTCGATGCATGTTTTTGAGAAATTTGCACAATGAGGACACATCGGGCCATTCCATTCGCCAGTTACAGGATCAAATGTAGGAGCCTCTAGATTACCTTTAATCCACGAAGGGCAGCCCGGATCTGGGACACAAAAGTAACAGGTGATGACCTGTCCGTCCGTTAATCGCAGGGTTGCTCTCATGACCTCGACACTGTCTACTTCGTTAATTCTTGCCGGATGAAGGTACTTGATAATATCACCGAGTCTCGCTTCGCCTGCAGGGGTCTCCCGATCTGCCTGCGCTATAGTCACTCTCTCGAGAGCAATCCAGCTGCCTATGCGTTCATCTCCTGAATCATGCGCCATCGCCAGCTTTGAGCCCCCAAATGCCATGGTCATGACAAGTAGCCCAAAAATAGACATGACTTTAAATAACTTCTTCATACACACTCCCTTAATTTCGAATCTCAAACCGGGGATCGGTTCCGACCTGCGGAACCGGTCAGCGAAATGAAATTCATGGAAACTTTGATTTCGACTTGATGGGAGTTAGCGATGCAACAAATTGGCCAGGGTGACTTTTTAATATTTTTGTACAATAATATTGTAAAGTTAAGTAAGATTAGCTGGATAAGATATGGGATAAATAAAGCAAAATCGTAGGGCAAAGTCGGACAGTGTCCAACAATAGAAGCTATGGAACCTAAACCCGCCATCCTTTACGTCGATGATGAACCGAGCAATCTCGACCTGTTTAAACAGGCATTTGGCTCTGATTATGAGGTAAAAACCTGTCTCGCCGGTCAAGAGGCCTTGGAGATCATCGCCAAGAATGCAGAGCATTTCGCGATTCTCATTGTTGGGCAAAAGCTGCCAGGACTCACCGGTGTAGAGGTTTGTGAACGAGCCGCTCGCCTCCACCCTCCTATGATTCGAATGGTCTTAACCGCCTATACCGCCCCAAAATCTCTGCTCCAAGCGATCAACTTAGGATACGTCCACGACTTTATTCTCAAACCATGGCAAAAAGAGAAACTCAAACCAATCCTCGACAAGGGATTTGAAGAATACAAAAAAAAGCTGGAACGAATCCACGAGCTAGAAATCCAGGCGGTCAAAATCGATAGTTTGCAGAAAGAGATTCGCGAAATTTATGACAGCGAAGCGATTATTGGTGAGAGTTCCGGCCTGGCCGCAAATATGGAAACCATCAAAAAGGCGGCCCCGACCGATTCCACGATTCTCATTTTAGGTGAAACGGGAACTGGCAAGGAGCTTTTAGCGCGAGCCATTCATGATCATAGTTTGCGAAAGAGTGGTCCTTTTATCCCGGTCCACTGTGCCTCGCTGACCAAAAGTCTGATGGAAAGTGAACTTTTTGGTCATGAAAAAGGGGCCTTTACCGGTGCGGATCAGCGTCGCATCGGGCGCTTTGAGGGGGCCAAGGGGGGAACCATCTTTTTGGATGAGATTGGAGAACTCTCGGAGGAGATTCAGGTCAAACTATTGCGAGTTTTACAGGAGAGAGAAATTTTTCGGGTGGGGGGAAATCAGTCGATCTCGGTCGATGTTCGATTGATCGCCGCGACTCATCGAAATCTTGAGGAGATGATTCGCAATGGAAAATTTCGCGAAGATCTTTTTTACCGACTCAATGTGATTTCTTTAAAAGTCCCCCCGCTCCGGGAGAGAAAGGAAGATATCCCGCTGCTCGCGAACTACTTCCTCAAAAAATATTGTCTTCAATCTTACAAAAACCTAATTTTCAGTAAAGAGACGCTGGAATATTTAGGCCGTTATGATTGGCCGGGAAATATCCGCGAACTGCAGAACACAATTGAGCGGGCTGTGATCTTAGGAGAAGGAGGGACGATTGATCCGGAAGATCTTAATTTGAATATCGATCAAATGCTTCGCGTCGACAAAGTGGATATGAGTCAGGTCTCCAGCCATTTGACGATAAAATCAAAAATTCAAGGGGAAGAGATGCAGCAACTGTCTGAAATTCTAACCAAGACCAAAGGAAACGTCACCGAGGCGGCGCGATTGATGGGAATACCGCGAACGACGTTGTTTAATCGGCTGAGGAAATATCGTCTTATTTAGGGAGGATTTGGCTCGAAGCTATGACAAATGACGCTCTAAATGTTGACGCTGAAATTTCTTCTCCCCTCGCATGACAGAAACGATAAAAATTTTCCCAGAATAACTTCGATAAAAGATACGACATGGCGGAATAACAATCTGTCGGTAAGACATCCCCTTCAATTCGGGAGGAATGGTTCCAAGTCGAGGGAACCTCTTCAGCAGCTCCACTTTTTTAAAAACCGTTTGAACAAGTAACCTCGCTGCAAGCGGTTTATCGAGGGCAATGTATTCTGCGATTCTCTCTAGATCAGCCAGGGCAGATTCGGTCCAAATTATTTGAGCCATCGCTTCATCTTCCGCTTAGCTTCATGATGAGTAATTACGCGTCCCTCTTGAATCGCTTTTTCTCCCCTTGCAATCTCTTCCAAGATTTTCATTCGGTTTTGCAAACCTTCGAAAGCTTCAACGCTGAGTAGGTAAGCCGCCTTGCGGCCATGTTCTGTAATAAGAACTGGCCTTGAACTTCTTTCAAGGCTTGAGATGATTTTTGTAGCTTGGCGCTTTAAGTTGGTTACCAGTTCAGTTTTCATAAGGAATATTCCAATTTAAGTGACACTTAAGTATCACTTTTCTACTCCATAAAGCAAGACAGAAACCTTATATAAAACAAAGTGTTGATAAATTATTTCTTCCGAAACACCACCGTCCCCACCTCCCCCGCATCCGCCTCAATCACATCCCCTTCTTTAAATTCTCCAGAAAGTATTTTCATCGCCAACGGATCTTGCAGGTATTTTTGAATCGATCGCTTGAGTGGACGGGCGCCATAGACAGGGTCGTACCCATGTTGAGCGAGAAAATGGCGTGCCCCTTTGGTGAGTTCTAAACGAAGTTTTTTCTCGGCAAGGAGTTTTTCCAGACGGGTTAATTGGATGTCGACAATCTTCTCAATCTGTTTTTCTTTGAGGGAGTGGAAGATGATGATTTCATCGACACGGTTGAGAAACTCGGGGCGAAAATGAGTTTGCAATGCCTCCATCACCCTTCTTTCCATCTCTTCATCATCTTTTCCTGCTAATTCCGTAATATATTGGGAACCGATGTTGCTCGTCATGATGAGCACAGTATTTTTAAAATCAACCGTCCTCCCTTGCCCGTCCGTCGCTCTACCATCATCGAGGATTTGGAGGAGAACATTGAAGACATCGGGATGAGCCTTTTCAATCTCATCGAATAGGATCACGGAATAGGGACGACGTCGCACCGCCTCCGTGAGTTGGCCACCTTCTTCATAGCCGACATATCCAGGAGGGGCACCGATCAGACGAGAGACGGTGTGCTTCTCCATATACTCACTCATATCGATTCGAATCATCGCCTGCTCATCATCGAAAAGAAATTCCGCCAATGCACGCGCGGTCTCGGTCTTCCCAACTCCGGTTGGACCCATAAAGATGAAAGAACCGATCGGACGATTGGGATCTTGCAAACCGGCACGGGCTCGTCGGATCGCATTGGCAACTTTTTGCAGCGCCTCATCCTGACCAACCACACGTTCACGAAGCCGGTCTTCCATCTTGAGTAATTTCTCCACCTCCCCTTCCAGCATTTTGGTGACCGGAATCCCGGTCCATTTGGCCACCACCTCGGCGACATCATCCGCATCGACCTCTTCTTTGAGCATCTTTTGATCTTTTTGCAGCTCCTCCAACTTTTGATTGAGGTCAGAAAGTTCCTTTTCAAGCGCAGGGAGTTTTCCATATTTGAGCTCGGCTGCTTTATTGAGATCTCCGGTCCTTTCCGCACGCTCGGTGTCATTCTTGACCGTTTCGGTTTTCTCTTTCGCCTCGCGAATTTTTTTGATGATCTCTTTTTCATTCTGCCAATGAACTTTGAGTTGATCACTCTTTTCGCGCAATGTCGCCAATTCTTCTTGGATCTTGTGTAATCTTTCTTTCGAAGCCTTATCTTTCTCTTTCTTCAATGCCTGCTCTTCGATTTGCAGTTGGATGATCTTCCGTTCAATCTCATCGATCTCTGTGGGAAGGCTATCGATCTCCATGCGGAGACGGCTTGCGGCTTCATCAATTAAATCTATTGCTTTGTCAGGAAGAAATCGGTCGGTGATGTAACGATGGGAAAGTGTGGCGGCTGCCACCAAAGCGCTGTCCTGGATGCGCACACCGTGATGGACCTCATATTTTTCTTTTAAACCACGGAGGATCGCAATCGTGTCTTCCACACTCGGTTCACCCGTAAAGACAGGCTGAAAGCGTCTTTCCAGCGCAGGATCTTTTTCAATATGTTTTCGGTATTCATCGAGCGTGGTTGCACCGATGCAACGAAGTTCACCACGAGCCAACGCCGGCTTGAGCATGTTAGAGGCATCCATCGCCCCTTCGGCCGCCCCTGCTCCGACTAAGGTGTGGAGCTCATCGATGAAAAGGATGATTTCACCATTCGATTCGATAATCTCTTTGATGAGCGCCTTGAGTCGATCTTCAAATTCACCACGATATTTCGTGCCAGCGAGTAATCCTCCCAAATCAAGGGCCACGAGCATTTTATCTTTCAGACTTTCCGGAACATCTCCATTCACAATTCGCTGCGCTAAACCTTCCACGATCGCCGTTTTCCCAACCCCTGGTTCTCCAATCAGAACAGGATTATTTTTCGTTCGTCGAGAAAGCACTTGCATCACTCTTCGAATCTCATCATCTCGCCCAATCACCGGATCAATCTTTCCTCGCCTTGCTAGATCGGTGAGATCTCGAGAATAGCGCTTGATCGCCTGATACTTCGCTTCGGGATTTTGATCGGTCACTCGATGAGAGCCACGAATTTCCAACAATGTTTTAAGAAGGGAGTCTCGAGTGAGGCCATGAGATTTAAGCAGCTGAGCAGCTTTAGAACTCGAAGTATCCACGATCGCAAGAAAGAGATGCTCGGTGCTGACATATTCATCTTTCAGTTTGGTCGCTTCTGCATGAGCTTGATCGAGGATTTTTTTGAGAGAGGTGGAGAGATACTCTCCCGTCCCGCCACTGACTTTAGGAAATTTTTCAATCTCTTTCACTAATTCCGATTTGATTTGCTGCGGAGAAACCCCATGTCTTTGCAAGATAGGAGTCACTAACCCTTCTTCTTGGTCGACTAAAGCAAGCAGCAGATGTTCTGGCTCTACTTGCTGGTTTCCATACTCCCCCGCCTTATGCTGGGCCTCGAGGACCGCCTCTTGGGCTTTGATAGTGAATTTATCGAGACGCATAAACTCCCTTTCAAATAGAAATGATGCTCCGATGCGTCAAGGTGCGCCAGAAAAAATTTTATGGAACTGTTTAAAGAATTTTTAGAAAGAAGTGGATAAAGAGCGCGCCCGCTTCACCCAAGAATAACCGACATAAGCAATCCCGACTAAAACCCCTACCACGATCACCGCCAAAACCATCACCCCCGCAATCGCCCCTTTGGTGAGTGGAGAATTAGGATCGCTGACGCATACGGCACACGCCTCAACTGAACGCGAGGTTAAAAAAGCTGGTACTGAGAGGGAAGCCAATAGCCCAGGAATGATTTTTAAATATTTTTTCCGAAACCACTGAAAATACCGCACTAAGAAAACAACCCCCACCGCACCCAGAATACACAAGCCAAGACCGGTAGAATCACCCACCGTTTTGAAATCCCACAGGCCCCAAAAAAATAGAAACAATGATAGCGCAGTACAAACCGAGATGAAAAAAAGATGGAAGGATCGAAGGGACAATGGACTCTCCTAAACTAACCAGGAATGAATCACCGTCTTAGTGGTCAGAAAAGTTAAAATAATCATCGCCAAGAAAAAGAAACCGGTAAATCCCAGTATCGCATAAATCGTCTTTTTCTCGGAGATAAGATGCATAAAAAACGCCGCAACTAACGCGGCTTTCACGGTGGCGATAGTTAGGGCTACAATAATATGGAGGTGATGTGAAATTTGCAGATGCGATGCCCAAACCGTGACCACGGTCAAAACAGCAAGTGAGAAAAAAATGACGATGTAAATTCGGATATGTTTTAAAGTATCTTCAATGTTGGCGTGCGACATAATTTTATTCCTTATGATTATAATAAATATAATGCTGGAAAAAGAAAGATCCAAACCAGATCGACAAAATGCCAATAGAGCCCGGAGGCTTCAACCCGACTGGTAAACTTCTTAGGGGCGTCTTTCCACGCCTTCCCCGCTGTTAAAAGCAGGTAAAGATTGACGAAAACCCCTCCCACCACATGCAATCCATGCAATCCGGTCAATGTAAAATAAATGGCGTAAAAATTGTTAGTGGAAGGATAGTGATGATGTTCAAACTTCGCATAATATTCAAAAGTTTTGATTACCAGAAAGCCAATCGCCAATAGAATCGTCGACAACATATAAAATCGAAAGCGTTTAAGGTTTTGTAGCATCAAGGAGGCCCATGCCATCACCATGGTCACGCTGGAGGTAATAAGCACCATGGTATTAATGGTTGCGAGCTTCACATTGAGCAACTCGGGGCCGTGGGGCCAGTTGGATGCTCCCGTACGAAGCAAGATATAAGCTGAAAAAAGTCCACCAAACAGCATCACCTCAGAAGCCAAGAATGCCCAAACTCCTAACTTGTTATTGGTCACTCCGGTGACAGGATGGGGAGTATCGATATAGTGAATTTCTGCTGACATAAATTTTTATTTCCTCCTCAATAAGTCTGTATGAAATAATCCATTAGGTATTAGAAGTTACGACATGCTGCGGCAGATAATCCTTCGATTCTCCCGGCACACTGTACTCATATGGCCCCCGATAAACTACCGGTTCTACCAAAAAATTTCCATGAGGTGGCGGCGTCGGAGTAGCCCACTCAAGCGTCGTC
>JBGTGJ010000117.1:0-5728 GCA_041746775.1 bacterium | reverse complement strand
CTTGCGGTTGTTGCGGGGCAAAAGATTCATTAAAATCAAGGTGGATATCGCGATGCATAGAATTAAGGGTACACAGAGAGCGGAAATCAGACAAGAATTTTTGGAGAAATTTTAAGCAGCGTGATCATTATTTACGTTTCGGTTCTTCAACCCCTTTTCCCGTCACGTATACCGAGGTGTTTCCAGGAGAAATATTAATATAGCCTGCATAATTCTGTGCATTCGTGGGATTAAAATTGACTGAAATCGTCACCGAGCTTTGTTTCGAAATTTGCACCGAGAGAGGAGAAATTTGAAATCCATCCACGGCAGTTAAATACACCGTCACCGGCTGATCCGAGCGATTATTTAAGAAAAAAGAGCGAGAAGTATTGGAATTAACCCTTTGATCCCCAAAACTAATGGAATTGGGATTGGCGTTCAGATCAACTCCGACTTGCACCGGAGTAGGAGCGGGAAAAATCAAATTTTTATTGATCTTACCTACCATAATAAAAAGGGGCGAAGCTTGTGCTTCGCCCCTCCAATTTTCTCTTGAAGGCAGAATTAATTCAACTTTCTTTTCCAAATATAAAAAGCTGAACCGCTTAACAACAACATGAGTATCCAGCCAAAATGGCCTGGAAAAGCTGCAGCTATTGGATTCAATGCACAGCCGGAACCTTCAAGATCGACTCCTACAGAAAGACAAGTGCAATCGGTGTCACACCCTGCCGTACAAGCAGCATCATCGTCTCCATCACACTCTTCCGAGCCGACATCTTGAATCCCATCGCCGCAATAAGTGCATTCATTAGCGGTACCAGGATTTCGACAATCGGCATTCGGAACATCGGTTCCATCAGGATTTACCCCCGCAACACCGGTATCAGTATTGTCATCGCAGGTTTCGGAAGGCTGCACTAAACCATCACCACAATCTTGAGTGGGCCAGCAATCGGGATCACAGTTATTAAGACCTGATGATCTACAATCAATCCCTACGTCAGGTCCCACACAACCTGAAGGACAACATCCATCAGCTATTACAGGAGAACAGTTTTTTTCCGAAATTTGACAAACTGCTCCACCAATCTCTAAATCAATACAGAGATCAGTAGTACAAACATCTCCATCCGAGCAAGCTGGCAGACCACCAACAGGTTCGCAGTCGTTTGCAGGATCGACTGGAGTAGCACACGTTTCTCCGGGACTTTGACAATCTGGACTATTCGAACAGTCTTCCCCTGCCGACCGATCACAAATACCGTTATCTATGTCGATTTCATTCTCGGTTGGCTCACAGATAAAACATTCTGCGGGCAAATCAGTTTCTCCTCCCAGGACGAGAGAAATATTACTACACCCATTAATAATTCCAACAACGGGACCTGCTTGATCAATACAATCATCTACAGTGCAGTCATTCCTGTCATTACAAAAACCATCATCAGGAACGCAATTTCCTTGTTCGCAAATAAAACAGGAAGGAAAACCAGCCAGCTGACAAGAATTGGCTTCGAGCTCCGAACACAACACCTGTGCTGAAGCAGGGGTGGCCATAAGTAATAGTAGTGGAACTAACCATCCGATTTTTTTCATACGAGTCTCCTTTTAGAAACAGTTAATGGAGTGACATAAAGTTCGACCCGAATAGCATTGGAGCCATGTAGGTGCAATTCAAGAATTGCACGAAAATTTGTAAAGAGATGAAAGATGGGAGAGAATTTAGGTAGCCTGTTTTAATTTGATGACTAAAAGTTTCTGCAACGCTGCCGACTTAATCATTTCAGGAGCATTTGAACCTTTTTCTTGCAGTTCAAACAAAATCGTCTCGGCCTCAGTCCCTTTACCAAGCCCTAGGAGTGCCCGCGCCATCCCCAACTTGGCATGATATTGATAAGGGTCATTCTTTTTTTGGGATAAATTTTGATAGACCGTCAATGCATCGGAGTATTGGCGATTATTTTCCAACGCCTCTCCTTGAGCTAACAAGGCAAGTGAAGACAGTAGGAACGATTTTTCTTGTCCAACCTCTTCAAAGGTCATCGCCGCCTCTTTAAAATTCTTTTCTTGTAGATACTCCCCTGCCATCTGAAGTTGCGCTACCTGCTGTAAGGGTGAGGGGGCCTTTTTCTCTAGATTTTGCCAGAGGGGAATCGACGCCTGCCCTGAGGAACTTTCGGCTTTGTAATATTCGGTCGATAACTTCTCGATCTTTCGGCCAGAATAAAACTTGTATAAACCATATGACCCAAAAACAACGATCACTGCGGCGCAGGTAATATAAAAAATATTCTGGTGATTGATGAAGAACTGGATAACGTGGTCAAAGAACGAAATAAATTCATCAGGTTTTTTCGGTTTGACGGTAGGTGGTCGATTATATTGTGCCATTTTGATTCGAATATCGAATTTCGAACATCGAATATCGCTTGATTTTACGTTATTCGATATTCGATGTTCGATGTTCGATTAATTAATGTCCCGTACTTCCAAATCCCCCATCACCTCTTTTGGTCTCTTGGAGCTCTTCCGCCCACTCCAACTCCCCGCGTTCGACTTTTTGAATCACCATCTGGGCGATTCGGTCACCGTTTTTAATCGAAAAATCTTCCGAACCAAGATTAATGAGTACCACCTTCACTTCACCACGATAATCATGATCGATCGTTCCGGGAGAATTGAGACAGGTAATCCCATGCCGAATGGCTAAACCGGAACGGGGCCTCACTTGCGCTTCAAACCCCTCGGGAATTTCGATTGAAAACCCACAAGGGACTAAACACCTTTCCATCGGTTTGAGTTGAATCGGATCCGCTAACACCGCACATAAGTCCATCCCACTCGCGCCATGACTCATGTAAGTGGGAAGGATCACCTGCAAATCAGGATGCAACTTCTTAACCTTGATTTGAAGTGGAGTCATCTAATTTTCCTCCCCCTTCAGCATCAGGGCGAAGTCCAATCGCATCTTTTAAGCTAAGGGAAACCTTGCCATCCCGATCGACCCGGATGCATTTCACGATTACCTCATCCCCTTCTTGTACCACGTCCGTCACTTTGGCGACCCGTTGAGGGGCTAGTTGAGAGATGTGAACCAAGCCATCCAAACCTGGGATAATTTCGACGAAGGCACCAAAATCCATGATCTTTTGCACCGTGCCGCGATAGACTCTTCCTTCGACCGCTTCTTCCACGATCCCTTCAATAATCTTACGAGCCTGTTTGAGAGACGCTTCGTCGGAGCTGAACAGCTTAATCGTTCCATCATCCTCGACATCGACTTTGACTCCGGTCTCTTCGACGATACCACGAATGACTTTTCCTCCGGGCCCAATGATATCACGAATCTTCTCTTTGTTGATCTTGATCACGTCGATACGAGGGGCATAAGGAGAAAGATTGCTACGTGCTTGAGTGATCGCTTTATCCATTTCTCCAAGGATATGAACTCTTCCTTGTCGTGCCTGTTCAAGCGCTTGTTCGAGAACCGCAGGAGGAAGCCCTTGAATCTTGATATCCATTTGTAGAGCGGTGATCCCTTTGGTGGTCCCTGCGACTTTGAAATCCATGTCGCCAAGGTGATCTTCATCTCCGAGGATATCAGAAAGTACCATGAATTGATCCCCTTCTTGGATCAGCCCCATCGCAATCCCGGCGACAGGAGCCGAGATCGGAATACCGGCATCCATCATGGAAAGTGAGGAACCACAGACCGTTGCCATGGAAGAAGAACCGTTCGATTCGAGAATCTCCGAAACAATTCGAACGGTGTAGGGAAAGTCATCTTCTTTGGGAAGAACTTTGGAAACGGCTCGTTCGGCCAAAGCACCATGACCAATCTCACGACGGCCAGGGGAACGCATTGGCTTGGTTTCTCCAACAGAAAAAGGAGGAAAGTTGTAATGCAACATGAAATTTTTGGTCCCCTCGACGAGTAATGTGTCGATAATTTGAACATCCTCGGAGGTACCAAGCGTAGTTGCCACCAATGCCTGCGTTTCACCGCGGGTGAATAGAGCGGAACCATGGGCGCGTGGTAAAATCCCCACCTGGATGGAGATCGGTCGAATATCTGTTAATCCACGTCCATCGATTCGTTTTTTCTCAGTGGCAATTTGACGGCGCAGTATTTCTGCTTCAAGATTTCCAAATTCCCCCTTCACCTTCATTGCATAATTGTCAGGCGATTCTTCAGTCACTAACTGCTTCACCAACTCTTCACGCACCGCTTTGACCGCTTTAGCCCGTGCCAATTTGTCGCGGAGGGCAAACGCCTTCTGAATGGGGGCTAGGGAGAGATCACGAACCTTCCCTTTTAACTCGGCATCTTCAATGACGGGAGGAACCGCTCGCTTGGTGCGATTGAGTTTTTCTCGTAATTCATTTTGTATGGCAATGACCGGCTGCAACGCTTCATGCCCAGCTCGAAGCGCCGCGATCATATCGGCTTCGGAGACTTCTTTGGCCCCCCCTTCGACCATCACCATCGCCTCTTGGCTGGCGGCGAGGATGATTTCGACATCAGAACCATCAATTTGTTTGTCGGTAGGATTGATCGCCCACTGTCCGTTGACCCTGCCAATTCGACAACCGGCAATCGGTCCTAGGAAAGGAATTTCAGAAATGGTTAATGCGGTAGAAGCTCCAATGATTGCTAAGATATCAGGATCGTTGTCTTGATCGGCGGAAAGAACCGTTGCAATGATTTGCGTTTCATAATTCCACCCTTCAGGGAAAAGAGGACGGATCGGACGGTCGATAAATCGACTCGTCAAAGTCTCTTTTTCAGAAGGCTTCCCTTCCCGCTTAAAAAATCCTCCGGGGATCTTCCCAGCGGCAAAGGTTTTCTCGATGTAGTCGACGGTGAGTGGAAGAAAATCGATCCCCTCTTTTGGATCGTTGCTGGCACATGCGGTCACCAATACAATGGTATCGCCGCATCGAACGGTAACCGACCCACTCGCTTGTTTGGCCATGAGGCCGGTTTCAATCGTTAAGGTACGTCCGCCCATTTCACATTGGACACGATAAATTTCTGCCATAATATTGATTCTCCTTAAGTAGGAATCTTAAACGACGAATCGACAAACAGGATTAGATTGGAAAGAGAGGGAAAGAAATTAACTCAAGACCAAGGTGGCTCACCGGAGGGGAAATTAAAACTGATAATTTAGGCCAAATTTCTTAAGACTCAAGAGACTCAGCTTAAATTATCAGCCCTGCAAAACTCCATGCAGACAACTTTTTCTTAAATTATTTTCTTAACCCTAAATCTCCAATCAATTTGGAATATCGACTTCGATCGTTTCGTTTTAAATAATCTAACAATCGACGACGCTGCCCAACTAACATTAATAGGCCACGTCTTGAACCATGATCTTTCAAGTGGGTTTTAAAATGTTCCGTAAGTGAATTAATCCTACGGGTTAACAACGCCACCTGAACTTCAGGGGATCCAGTGTCCCCCACATGGGTTTGAAATTTTTTGATTACATCATTTTTTGCAACTTCATTCATCATAAGAAAACACCTCAAAACTTCGTTAAAATTTTATCAATCTTTGGGATGGTTAATAAAGAGATTAAACCAAAAGCCGCGCATCGGTATCATGAATATCAACGGGTTGTAAACAGTAAGTTCTATTCGGTGACACTTCGATTCAAAACTCGGCGATAGGAGAAATCTCCACCCCCCTTGGATTCGACGAGGGCCAAAATCTGATTTCGAAAGCTAATCAAAACAT
>JBGTGJ010000116.1:0-9366 GCA_041746775.1 bacterium | reverse complement strand
AATCTTTTAAGTCGAGCTCAATCGCTTCATTGGCGATCCCCTGGCTGATCACTGATTTAAAGTATTGAGCCTGAGCTTGCCCTACTTTGGCTCGGTATCTGGGAATGTTGATGTCCCCCTTGAGTCTCACTCCCACCCCTACACGTTTATAATTAAAAGGATCGTTATAATCATCGGTCTGAGTTAATCCTGAAATCGATTGAACCGTATTTCCAGATTCGTAAAACCCGCCAAATCCAATATCGGGATAAATTTTTCTTTTCTCTAAATCAAACGCCTTCTCAGTCGCCTTGACCCCCAAATCTAACAGTTTAGTTTTGGTGTTTCTCTTTTGACTCGCATCTAAATAATATTGAAAATCTTTGATTTCATAACTCATCGGGGTGAGATGGTGGTCTTCTAACGAAAATTGCTGCCGAGTACCAATTCCGGTTTGGATTTTTAACCCCTCGATGGCTAGAAGCTTTTTCTTTCTGGATTCGATCAGTCGATTCAAGACTTCGTATCGAAATAACTTTAATCTCACCAGGTCAATCGGATCACTCGGCTCATCGCTATCTTCTCGTCGTTTGATTTCACTTTCCATGTGACTATCGGCATCTTCAAAGAGATCTTCGACATCTTTCGCTAGCAAAACACCGTAATAGAGTTGCTTGATTTTAAGTACGACCTCATTTTCTTTTTCGATCTTCCGATTTTTTTCTACTTCGATCCCGGTTTTGGCGAGGTCCTGAGCAAATTTAAGTTTTCCAAAGGCATAAAGCGGGATCGCTAAACTGATCTTATTTCTTTCCGCTAAAGTAATATCTCCGCTAAAAAAACTTTCCACCGCATTATCGACATCTCGCGGTGCTGGCCCAAAAAGAAATTCATAGTCCAAAACTGGCAGACCCAAAATTTTGGTCTCGTTAAATTTTTGGTTTGCCTCTTCAACATCTTGTCCTTTGGCGCGAATTTCTCGATTATTCAAAAGGGCGAGATTGATACAATCTTTCAAGCTTAAACGAGATCCTTGGGAGAGAGGGACCTCTTTGACCATGGGAAAAATTTGAGCAGTCTCGAGTTCTGAGGATGTTTCGACCCCTAACGGTTCGTTTTCTGACATTGCCTTAAATTCGGTGTCTAATGATTCGGAGTGAATGATTTTCTTCTTCTCAGTGGGTGAGCTTTGTGATTCTGATTGAGCTTGGTTAACCGAAATAGTCGTTTCAGCCCCTCGCGAGTGAAAAGGGAACGCTAAAACAACCAGCGCTAAGACGTAGAGATAATGATAGATTTTTGATTTTCCCGCCAACATGGAGGGGGCCTACCTTCTACGAATCATTGATGGGAATCAAGGATTAACTTGAAAGATCTAACTCTTGCACATTCACCAAACTAGGCTTGAGCGGAAGGGTAAAGAAAAACTTAGCTCCAGCATTTTTTTTCGATTCGACCCATATTCTCACCCCATGCAACTCGACAATCTTCTTGGCCAACGCTAACCCTAGCCCTGCCCCACCGTACTCTCGGGTTAATTCGGCATCAGCTTGAGAAAAATCTTCAAAGATCTTTTCTTGCTCTTTCTCCCGAATCCCGATCCCTCCGTCATAAACACAAATCTTTAGCATCTCCCCCTGACGACTGGCCTGAAATCCCAGTTGGTTAGGTTGATTTTCTAAAGAGAACTTGACCGCATTGTCGACCAAACATTGAAAAAGTTCCCCAATCTGCTCTTCATCCCCATAAATTGGAGGAGGATTTCCCCATTCGATGTTGACCTGAACATTTTTTTGCTCAAGCTGCTCTTGATACTGTAACAAGGTTGTTTCGAGGGTTCGTGACACATCGATTTTTTTAATTAACAAATCCTGACGCTTATTTTGAAATTTCACTAAGGTGAGAATATGCTGCACCACTTCCCGCAATTCTTTTCCTGCCGATTGGATCATTTCAAGATAGCGTAGGTGGTCATGATTGAGTTGATCACGATTGTCAGAATCTAATAGAACCTCCGTCAGGCCGAGAATACCATTGAGCGGCGTGCTTAGTTCGTGAGAAATGGTATTGATAAACTGAGTTTTAAGCTTAGCCAACTCGGACAATCGCAAATTTTGTTTGGCAAAGGCGTCACATAACAAGGCGTTTTCCACACATATCGACGCGATCGGAACCAAAATGTTAAGTGGCTCAAGGTCCCGAGCTGAAAAATCCTCTTCTCTTCGGCCCCCCAGAGCCAACAACCCAACAAATTTTTCTTCGACTTTCATTGGAAAGACCGCTTCAGCGTTAGCGGAAGTGAAAAATCGGATCCCAGGTTCTTTAATATCAATCATTCGTCGATCGTTAATCAGCTGATTTTTAAAAATAGGTGTCTGCGTCCTCACGAGGTAGTGAATAAAGAGATCATGGATGTTAAAATTTGAAATCGGGGGCTCCCCTCCCATACTCGCTTGGACTGAGAGCGAACGAGTTGATTCATCATGAAGGAAAATATTACCACTAGAACAGCCAGCGGCTTCGCAAAAAAATCTTAATACCCCGCGCAATACCTCTTTTAAATTACTCGTTGATCGAAGTTCGCGAGAAAATTTGCGAAAAATTTCGATCATCTCTCGATCAGATCTGCGGGTCAAAAACTTCATAATCTCGCCCATAGAAAATCAACCTACCCTTCGCAATGGAAAATATGTTGGAAATTATACCAATTCCTAAGTAGAAAGGACTCTATGCCGAAAGCCTTCACTCGTGGAGTATTAGTCGAAGTCGAAAGCCACTATCTTGCCGAACGCTCCGATCCTCCCAATCAACTTTATTTCTTTGTGTATCACGTCAAAATCACCAATCAAGGGAGAACCACCGTTCAATTGACAAACCGTCATTGGATCATCACCGATGGAATGGGAAATATCGAGGAGGTGAAGGGGCCCGGAGTCGTGGGAGAACAACCGACTTTAGAAGCCGGAGACCATTTTGATTACACCAGCGCCTGCCCACTCAAGACTCCTCATGGGAGCATGCGAGGGACCTATCAGATGGTGCTAGAAAATGGGGAATCCTTTGAGGCGGAAATCCCCTCTTTCGAGTTGACCGCTGTTCATACCCTTCATTAAAGTAATATCTTAAGGAATAGGAGTAGCTCATGGTAAAAATAGCTCTTACGTACGAGGGAGATCTTCGTGTTAAAGCGATACATGAGCCGAGCCAAGAAGCTTTTATCACCGACGCACCGGTCGATAATCAGGGGAAAGGGGAAAGCTTCTCACCGACCGATCTTGTGGCGACCGGATTAGGAAGTTGTATGGCGACCACGATGGGAATCGTTGCTCGGAAACATCAAATTGAACTTAAGGGGATGGAAGTTCACGTTGAAAAGATCATGTCCAAGGATCAACCTCGCCGAATTGAGACCTTAAACGTGGATATTAACTTTCCTCGTCAGCTTCAACCAGACCAACAACAGCTCTTAGAAAATACCGCCCTCAATTGCCCCGTTGCCAAATCGATTAATCCTGCGATTAAGATGAATACCAAATTCAATTGGGGGGAAAAACTACCGAACGGATAATTTCATCGGAATCATGGGTAGGCTTCTGACAGGTCTGATTTTCACAAACATAAAAAGTCGTTTTTCCATCAAGTGAGACTTTTCCATTTAAAACGGCTGGAAAATTGGTGGCAGCTGAACTCGCAGCGACTACTAAATTAGGAATAAACTGATTTCGCAACGACTTTAGAAAATTACCCGCTAAATGATCCTGAGGATGATTCAGGATACCCACTTCTTTACTCCCCTGCAGATAATCAAATGCAATCAGCATCTGCCCAAAGGCGGTAGGGTATTGGCTGATCAAACCTGCATACGCTTGAATAATCGCAGATCCTTTTTCTTTAAAATTTTCCTCAAAAGTAAAATCATACAGCCGCAATAAGTTGAGCGCGCTCACCGCGTTCGCATTGGGCAAGGCCCCATCCATCCCTTCCCTCGTGCGGAGCAGCAGACTAGAATCCGAGCCATCGGTGAAATAATAACTCCCTGATTGATTATCCCAAAATTTCTTATTTTGAATCTCCTGAAGTTCGACCGCCCATTTTAATATCTCAGGCTTGAAGTCCGACTGGTATAAATCGATCAGCCCTTGAATGAGATAAGCATAATCTTCTAGCCTAGCAACAAACCTACCTTCACCATCCCGATAACGAGCCAATAATTGGCGGTCTTTAAAGAGATTATTTTGGAGAAAACTGGCCGCACGATGTGCAGCCTCAAGATATTTTTTTTCGCCAATTATTTGATACCCCAATGCCATCGCCCGAATCGCCAGGCCGTTCCAAGCTGTGAGGATTTTGTCATCTTTGTGAGGGTGGATTCTTTTTTCGCGAACTTGAAAGAGTTTCTGCATGGCAGATTGAAGTTGAGGAGATTTTTTTTCGGCCCAGGAATAATTTTCACTTAAGGAAAAGATATTGGTTCCATGCTCAAAATTTCCTTCGGGAGTCACCTGAAGGACTTGCATGACAGAATCCAACTCATCGGAATTCAAAATCTCGCGTAATTCCCCTAATCTCCAAACATAAAATTTCCCCTCCTCCCCCTCACTATCGGCATCTTCGGCAGAATAAAAGCCGCCGTCAGGATGAGTCATCACTCGGAGGAGATAATCGAGAGTTTCTTGTGCAACAGTTCGAAACATCTCTTCTTGAGTAACCTGATACGCCTCGAGATAAGTCACGACCAACAAGGCGTTGTCGTAGAGCATCTTTTCAAAATGTGGGACCAACCATTTTTCATCGGTGGAATATCGGGAAAAACCAAAACCGAGATGATCATAAATTCCACCACGTGCCATCTTCTCTAGAGTAAGCCTAACCATCTGAAGCGCCTGAGGCTCTTTGGTTTGATGATAAATTCGAAGCAACATCGAGAGCTGTTGCGAATGAGGGAATTTTGGAGCCCGGCCAACCCCCCCCCAGACCGGGTCAAATTGAGAAAGAGTTTGTTCGTAAAAGTCATGAAATACTCCTTTAGATAAGGAAACCTCCTCGGTCACAAACTGCTCTTTTTGTCGACGAAGATGATCGACCAAAGAATCGGAACTTTCTCGCACCCTCTCTGGTTCCTCTTTCCAAACCTTGGCAAGATGGCGGAGGATGTTGAGAAAATTTTCCTTCGGCCAATAAGTCCCTCCAAAAAACGGCTTCAAGTCTGGCGTCAAAAACATGCTGAGCGGCCAACCCCCTCTTTCCCCCATCGCATGCACCGCGCTCATGTAAATATCGTCGACATCGGGACGCTCTTCACGATCGACTTTAATCGAAATAAAATTCTGATTGAGCACCTGGGCAACTTCAGCATCTTCAAACGATTGATGCGCCATGACATGGCACCAATGACAGGTGGAATAGCCAACACTGAGAAAGATCGGTTTGTTCTCTTTTCGAGATGCTTCAAAGGCTTCATTTCCCCAGCCGTACCAGTGAACAGGATTATCTTTGTGCTGAAGAAGATAAGGGGATTTTTCATGAACCAGGCGGTTGTAATTTTGAGACATAGCAATTCCCTTTAATTTTTATGATATCTCCAAGTATGGAAAAAGCGAAGAGCAGACAATAAAATGGGTTTTTTATTTTTCTTCGCGTAAGGCACGAGACCCTTCAAGTAACTCTTGGACGACATTAGCATCCGCCAAAGTCGAAACATCTCCTAAATCTTCTGAGTCACCTGAGGCAATTTTACGCAGAACACGTCGCATGATTTTCCCACTTCTCGTTTTTGGTAAAGCAGGCGTAAATTGGATATGATCTGGTTTAGCAATGGGGCCAATCGTATTGGCGATCTGCTGGATTAATTCCCTTCTCAAATTCCGATCCGGCTCGATCCCCTCCTTCAAAGTCACGAAGGCGTAAATCCCTTCCCCTTTCACCTCATGAGGAAATCCCACCACTGCCGCTTCAGCGACGGAATGATGCTCGACAAAGGCGCTCTCCAATTCTGCTGTTCCAATTCGATGTCCAGAGACTTTGAGAACATCATCCACCCGTCCTAAAAACCAGATATAACCATCTTCGTCTTTCCGCGCTCCATCCCCTGAAAAATAAATTCCCGGAAATTTTGAAAAATAAGTCTCTTTCACTCGCTCCGGTTGACCATAAACTGTTCGGAGTATCCCTGGCCACGGTTCCTCGATCACGAATAGTCCCCCTTCATTCGGTTGACATTCCGTTCCATCTTCGCGGACCACCTTTGCTTTGACACCAAAAAAAGGGAGTGCAGCAGAACTTGGTTTCAGAGGAGTGGCAAAAGGGATGGGGGAAACCATGATTCCTCCTGTCTCCGTTTGCCACCAGGTATCAACGATCGGACATTTTTCTTTCCCAACAACTTTGAAATACCACATCCACGCTTCGGGATTGATTGGCTCTCCCACAGAGCCGAGGAGTCTTAAACTGGACAGGTCATGTTTGAGCACAAAATCATCCGATTCACGCATCAAAGAACGAATCGCAGTAGGTGCGGTATAAAATTGAGTAACTTGATGGCGTTCGATCATGTCCCAAAAACGATCGTAGGCAGGATAAGTAGGCACCCCTTCAAACATCATCGTTGTGGCGCCATTGAGCAACGGACCATAAACCAGATAACTATGTCCCGTGACCCAACCGATATCGGCGGTGCACCAGAAGATATCCCCCTCATGATAATCAAAAATATATTTAAAAGTTGTGGCGACATGCACCATGTAACCGGCAGTGGTGTGAAGAACCCCTTTTGGTTTTCCGGTGGAACCACTGGTGTAGAGAATGAAAAGCGGATCTTCTGCATCCATCTTTTCCGGTTCACAAATATCTGCTTGATGAGGAACTAACTCTTCCCACCATTGATCCCTCCCCTTTTTCAATTCAACAGGGCTGTTCGTTCGACGCAAAACCAAACATGCTTCGATGGGATTTCCACTCTGCTGGCATTGCTCCATTGCCTTATCGGCATTTGGTTTGAGCGGAACCACTTTCTCACCACGAAACAGTCCATCCGCGGTCAATAACACTTTTGCTTTGGAATCGAGGATTCGATCCCGTAACGACTCCACCGAAAAACCACCAAAGATGACATTGTGGATCGCCCCGATTCGAGCGCAAGCAAGCAGGCTGAAGAATAATTCTGGAACCATGCCGAGATAAATCGCGACACGATCCCCTTTTTTTACTCCCATTTTTTTCAATGCATTGGCAAGACGACCGACTTCTTGATGCAGCTGCTCGTAAGTAAACTTTTTAACCTCTCCTGGCTGATTCCCTTCCCAGATCAAAGCAACTTGATCGGGACGTTTGGAGAGATGTCGATCGATCGCATTGACACATATGTTGGTCTCTCCCCCTTCAAACCAAGAAACCTGAAAAGAATCTTTCCAATCATACTGACGAACTCGTTTCCATTTCTTAAACCATTCGAACTCTTCGGCAATCTTTCCCCAGAATTTTTCAGGGTCTTGAATCGATTCTTGGTAATTGGTTTGGAATTTTTGGAGGGTCGAAATTAATGGTGGGCGATCCTTAGGAGGTTCAGGGCGAAAGGAGCGTTTTTCATGAAACAGATTTTCAATAGAGGATTGGCTCATGAAATCCTAATATGCTTCATGATCTCTTCACTAATACCGCGTAAGAAACCAGGTTCAAAGGGGAGATGAAGATTTCCAGAAGCAAAAAATTGTTTAAGGGGAACGGTTCCACCCAATTGGCAAAGTTGAATGTAATTTTCCAACGCCGCTTTCTGATTTTGTAAACTCTGTACCCATAACTGCCAAGCACCTACTTGAGCGATTGCGTAATCGATATAGTAGAACGGAACTTCAAAGATATGAATTTGCCGAATCCAACGTGCCCTGCGCCACGCCCCTAAATCTCCATAATCAACGCCTGGCATATATTTCTTTTCGAGCTCTTCCCAAGCCTCTTCTCTCCCTTTTACCCCACTCGCTTGGCCAGAATAAACAAGATGCTGAAACTCATCGACCATCGCAATGTAAGGCAAGATCAAGATGCTATCTGCAAGATGTCGTATTCGATAAAGCTCGGCATCTTTTGGTTCAAGAAATTCTTCGTAATAAGGAAAAGCCAATAGCTCCATTCCCATCGAGTGAACTTCGCAAGCATCGAGCGTCGGATGAGTCAGCTCGTTCAGTTGAATTCTACGACTCTCCCAAACCTGGAAACCGTGTCCGCTTTCATGCAATAAAGTGGAAACATCTGAAGCTTCTCCAATGCTATTCAGAAAAAGATAAGGAACTCGATAGTCAGGAATCTCCATACAAAAAGCACCGGGAGCTTTTCCATCTCGTGCAGGAACATCGATCAAATTCATCTGAACCATTTTTTCGAAATGCTCTCCTAATTTCGGAGAAAGTTTTTTAAAAACTCTCGTCCCTACTTCCAACTGTTGCGAAATCGGAACTTTGGGAGGACCTAATTGCCATGAGGGGAAATAATCGAGATCCCAAATATAGGTTTTCGAAACTCCTAATTCTTTCGCCTGCCAGGCGCGAATTTTCTCGGCAAGGGGAACCAGCACCGCTAAAATCTCTTGACGAAAAGCGGCGACATCTTCGGCATTATAATCGGTGCGATGCATCTCTTGATAAGCCAGAGGGATAAAATTGTCGTAACCAAGATTTTTTCCCATCTCCGTTCGAAGTGCGATCGCCTTGTCGTAGATCTCTTCTAGCTTGTCTTTATTTTTTAAAAACCATCCTGCATAACTTTGACAGCTCTTCTGCCGAATCTCTCTCTTGGGGGAGACGGAGAATTTTCTAAAATGAGCCAGCGGATATTTTTTTCCATCCAATTCAAAATGAGCCCCCCCTAATAATTTGGTATATTCGGAGAGAACATCATGAAGCCGAGTTTCTATCTGGATATTTTTGGGATGAAAACTATCTTGCAAGATCTTGAGTTGGAGAAAATAAAAAGAGCCAAACTTCTTCTCGATATCGGATCTTAAAGGATGCCCCAAAAGATTTTCTCGAATCTTCGCATTGAGTTCCTCTTCTACCGGCTCCACTTCTTCTAAAAGTCTTTTATGCTCTGCCTCGACCGCGGGATCATCGGTAAACCGGTGAAATGCCAGGTAAGCGAGCTCAAAGTGGGTACGAATGTGGGATTTTGCTTCATTCCATTGCCAGATAGCCTCTTCACACTCCTGAAGATTGGAAGCGTTGGAAATTTTATCGAAAACTTCTTGAAGAAGCACTTTTGCAGATTCCGCAGTTAATTTTTCTTGGAATTGATGAAGATACCGGTTGGGGGTTCTGGAGAGTTTAGATGTAACTTCTTGGATTTTATGCACAGCAATCTCCCTTAATGTAGGGGCGGGTGAAACTTTTTGTTTGAACA
>JBGTGJ010000115.1:0-4052 GCA_041746775.1 bacterium | reverse complement strand
GGCCTGATCGGTGGTTCCATCGCCCTCGAAATCAAAAAACAAAAATTGGCGCATCAAGTGGTTGGTTATAATCGCTCCAAAAAGGGGAGAGAGATTGCACTGAGGAGAGGTGGGTGTGATCAAGTCTATTCCGATCCGAGGGAAGCGGTTCGAGGAGCCGATTTAGTCGTGTTGGCGATTCCAGTATTGAAAATTCCTGCGTTGGCCCAACAAATTGGAAAAGCTTTGCAGCCTGGAACCATCGTCACCGATGTTGGAAGCACTAAAGAAAATCTAGTTCGAAAAATCCACAAAATCTTCCCTTCCGAGGTAATATATATAGGAGGACACCCGATTGCTGGAACTGAGCAGAGTGGCATGGAGGCAGCCCAGCTAGAATTGTTCGAAGATCGATGGTGGATTTTCACTCCGATTCGTTCTGATGCGAAGACAAAAAACGGAATAAGAAAATTGAAAATTTTAGTCGAAAATTTGGGAGCTAAATTCGTTCAAATGTCTCCACAAGAACACGACCACGCTTTAGCAGCGATTAGTCATTTACCTCATATGATAGCCTTTTCATTAGTCGATGCGGTGTTAAAAGAAAAAGGGGGGAAATTCCTCAAAGTTTCCGGGCGAAGTTTTAAAGACTTCACTCGAGTGGCTTCAAGTTCCGGTGAAATGTGGGGAGACATCTGTTTAGATAATCGATCCGCTCTGTTAAAAATGATGGATCATTTTGAAGTTTCATTTCAAACACTTAAAAAACTGGTCTCTCAGGGGGATCATCGCAAACTTGAAAATTTCTTCTATAATATTTCGTCGGTACGAAAGAAATTATCATGACCCAAAGTGTTCGCATTCATCCAACCCCCACGCTTCAAGGGACGATTTCTGTCCCCGGTGACAAATCGATTTCACATCGAGCCATTATGTTATCCGCGATTGCAGAAGGGACTTCTCAAATCGAAGGATTATTGATGGGAGAAGATGTCCTTTGCACGATCGATTGCTTTCGACAGATGGGAGTTTCCATTGAAATCGATGCGAATAAGGTCACGGTTCACGGCGTTGGAATGAAGGGGCTAACCCCTCCGGCAAAGACTCTTTATTGTGGCAATTCTGGAACCACCCTTCGTTTGATGATCGGGCTTTTGGCGGCACAACCTTTTGAGAGCCGTTTGACGGGAGACGCTAGTCTCAATCGTCGTCCGATTGAACGTGTGGCTCAACCACTCCGACAGATGGGAGGGATGATTGAAGAATATCGCGAGGGGGAAACCGAACGGGTTGTCCGAATCGTCGGTCGTCCACTCAAGGGGATTTCGTATCACTCACCCGTAGCAAGTGCCCAAGTCAAAAGTGCCATTCTGTTAGCCGGGCTTTTTGCGTACGGAGACACAGAGATTGAAGAACCCGCCTCTAGTCGTGACCACTCAGAATTGATGTTAGCAAGCCGCGGTACAAAAATTCATTCTCAAAACAATAAAATAAAATTGTCGCCGACCCCAAAATTGACTGCTCAAAATATGAAAGTGCCAGGGGATATTAGTTCGGCCGCTTTTTTTATCGCTGCTGGTTTGATTGGAAAGAAATCAAAAATTATTTTGAAAAATGTTGGAATAAATCCCACCCGCACGGGAATCCTCGATGCGGTTTCATCCATGGGAGGAAATATCCAACGAAAATCGGAGTCGACGCAGGGGGGAGAAGCGGTTTGTGATCTTTGGGTCGATGCCTCGGAGTTATCGGCCAATTCGATTCATGGCGATTTAATCCCTCGATTAATTGACGAGATCCCGGTTCTTTCCATGATGGCCACTTTTGCCAAGGGAACCACTCAATTTAAAGATGCTGCCGAACTTCGCGTCAAAGAGAGTGACCGAATTGCGGCGATGGAGCGGGAGCTCACCAAATTTGGAGCTAAAATAAAAACTTTTTCGGATGGAATAGAAATTACAGGTCCTACTATTCCAATTCCCAATGAATTTGAAAGTGGGGGAGACCACCGAGTTGCCATGACCATGATCATCGGGGCTACACAAGGGAAAGCCTCTTCCATTATTAGGGATATTGAGTGTATTAACACCTCTTATCCGACGTTTTTTGAAGATCTCAAGCAATTAGGAGGTTCGGTCGATTGGGTGTAATTTGTGTAACTAGTGAAAAATTAATCATTTTCTTTTTGACACGACTTGACAAAGCAAATATATTCCGCCAACCTTTTTAAGGAAATTAATAAAATTCAGGAGGTTTCAGTTAAATTTATGCAGAATTCTATGCAAGACTTTGGTGCAATTTTCGAAGAATCCCTCAAAAAACACCCCATTAACGAAGGGGAAGTAATTAAAGGGACCGTAGTTAAAGTAACACGTGATTTTGTTTTGGTCGATATTGGGTTCAAATCCGAAGGACACATTCCGATCGAAGAATTTCGCAATCTTGATGGTGAAGTTTTGGTAAAGCCAGATGACACCGTCGAAGTCGTTTTTGAATCAGCGGAAGATGATCATGGGAGAGTGGTTTTAAGTAAGGAGCGAGCCGATGCGCTCCAAGCTTGGGATAAACTAGCCAAGCTCGAACAAGAAAATGGAACGATCGAAGGGGTGGTCATCAATAAAATCAAAGGGGGGATGGTCGTCAATATTGGCGGAGTTCGTGCCTTCCTTCCTGGTTCACAAATTGATCTCAAGCCAGTTAAAAGTCTCGACAAGCTGATCGGTAAAAAATTCCAATTTAAAATTCTCAAACTCAATAAAGCAAAGGGGAACGTGGTTCTCTCACGTCGTGCGATTCTTGAACAAGAACGTGAGCAACAAAAATCTTCACTCCTGAAAAACCTTGCAGAAGGACAGGTGGTTGAAGGGATAGTCAAGAATATCACCGATTATGGCGCCTTTATTGATTTAGGAGGGGTGGATGGTCTTCTTCATATCACTGATATGACTTGGGGAAGAATTCAGCATCCTACTGATATGATCAGCTTGGGGCAAAATCTCAAGGTGGTCGTATTAAAATTTGATCCTGACAATCAAAAAGTTTCTCTAGGTCTCAAACAATTGATGACCGACCCATGGGAAGGGGTTCCTGAAAAATATCCTGTCGGTACCCGTCTCAAAGGGAAAGTGGTCAATATCACCGATTACGGCGCCTTCGTTGAATTAGAAGAAGGGGTCGAGGGATTGGTTCACGTCAGTGAGATGAGTTGGTTTAAAAAGGTAAAGCATCCTTCGAAAATCGTGAATGTGGGTGATATGATTGAAGCGGTTGTGCTTGATTTTGAACCTTCCAACCGAAGAATCTCTCTTGGAATGAAACAAATCGAACCGAATCCTTGGGCTCAGCTCTCTGAAAAATACCCCGTTGGATCGCAAATCAAAGGGGTCGTAAAAAATGTCACCGACTTTGGTGTCTTCTTAGGGATCGAAGAGGGGATCGATGGCTTGATCCATATCTCTGATTTTTCTTGGTCTCAAAAAGCGAAGCATCCTTCCGATACTTATAAAAAGGGGGATGAAATTGAAGCGGTGGTGTTAAATATCGATCAAGAAAATGAACGTTTTTCATTAGGGGTCAAGCAATTACCCAATGATCCGTATCAAAAAATCCGACAGAGTTTTTCTCCAAGTGCTCATGTCAAAGGAAAAGTTGTTTCGCTCGATGAAATCGGAATGACCGTCGATCTTGGAGACGGGATTTTCGGTTTTGTTGCAAACAAAGAGCTCGGCGGAGAAACCTTTAACATCGACGAAGAGATCGAAGCGCAGGTCACGCACATCGATGATAAAGAACATCGGTTGTTGTTAAGCGTCAAAGCTTATCACAAATCGACAGAGAAACGGGCGTTGGAAGATTTTCGGGCAAAACAAGGGGATGCTACCGCGACCCTTTCCGACATCCTTACCAAAGAATAAAAATTAACGACCTGAGGTGATCAAGTTGAAACGACTGGGAGTATGGTTCCTATTAGGTAACCTCATATTTCTGCTTATTTCCCTCTTTTTGCTTTTTATCGCCTTCATGATGGTGTCAGGAAAAAAAGGGGAGACCCCTTTTTATTCGGACGCCTGAGG
>JBGTGJ010000114.1:0-3105 GCA_041746775.1 bacterium | reverse complement strand
CACCTTAACAAATCAGCTCGCCATTGCAGAAAAAAACCAGTTATTGGAAGGATTGGTCAATCAATTAACCAAAGAAGCCAAGATAAAAACCTATCTTACGAAGAAATAACCCCGTCTCCGTAGCGTCACACTCCCATGTCCTTTATTGAAGCCATTTACCAACAAGGTGGAAAGATTTACGAAGTAGGGGGAACCGTCCGGGATTCGCTGTTAGGAAAACCTCATAAAGATAAAGACCTCGTCGTCACTAAGATCCCACTTTTAGATCTAAAAAAAATTCTCTCCCCCTTTGGAGCGGTCCACGAAGTCGGCAAATCGTTTGGAGTTTTAAAGTTTCGCCCTAAAGGGGAAGAAAACGATTACGATATTGCCCTCCCCCGCACTGAAAAATCGACTGGTCCCCATCATCGAGATTTTGAAATTGTCTTTGATGAAAATCTTCCGATCGAATTCGATCTGGGCAGAAGAGACTTCACCATCAATGCGATGGCTCGTGAAATTAATTCCGAAACGATTCTGGATCCTTATTTTGGAAAAAAGGATTTGCAAGATCGCATCCTCCGACAGGTCTTCGCTGAGACCTTTGAAGAAGACCCTCTCCGGTTACTCCGAGCGATCCAATTCGCAGCCCGATTTGAACTGTCGATTGAGCCACAAACCTTCGAAGGGATGAAAAATCATGCTGCTTTGATTGAAACCGTTTCACCTGAGAGAATTATTGAAGAGATTGGAAAACTATTTCGTGCTGCACAACCTTCGATCGGTTTTTATTTAATGAAAGAGACAGGACTTCTCATTCACCTGTTTCCAGAATTAGAAAAGACGATCGGCGTTGAACAACCTGCCAAAAGAAGTGGCGATGTGTTTGACCATACCATGAAGGTTTTAGATGCCTCCCGCTCCTGCGCCGACTTGGAAAGACCAGGGGATCTTGAATTGATGTTTGCTTCGTTATTCCACGATGTCGGGAAACCATTCACCAAAGGGTATAACGAAAAACTCAACCGAATTACTTTTTACGGCCACCAGATTGTCTCCTCTCGCATGACTCGCAAATGGCTCAAACGATATCGGGCCAGCATGTTGGGGATCGATCCTGAAAATGTCCTCAAACTGGTCCATCACCATATGTTTGAGACTAAAAGTTTTTATACCGATCGGGCCATCCGCCGCTTTGTGCAAAAGATTGGAAAAGATCTGATCTTTAAACTGGTCGATCTACGGATCGCCGACAAAAAGGGGGGGGCCTTCCCCAACAAACTAAAAGGGATTTTAAATCTGCGTCAGCGGATTCAGGACGAGCTGGCGAAAAAACCGCCGTTTGGTCCGAAGGATCTGGCGATCGGTGGTTTTGAATTGATGGATGTTGGCTATCCTGAAGGGCCACAATTGGGGCAAATTTTAAAAGATTTGGTCGAAGTAGTACTGGACGATCCCACAAAAAATACGCGACAATTTCTGCTGGAATACTGCCAAACCAAATTTCCTATTCCAAAAGGAAAGAATGCCGATGAACAAAAATCCAAAACTGGATCCTCCCAAGGCCCTCAAGCATGAAGCAAAAGGGGACAAACTAGCTTCTAAAGGGAAAGTTGAGAGGGCACTCAAGGAATATCGCAAAAGTGAATCACTCAACCCCGATCGTTCCGAGATTTATGACAAATTGATCCAGACACAAAATCAGGCCGAGGGGGAATGGAGTCAGGAGACTTTTACCGAGATGATGGGCTGGACGATGCGACAACAAGAACTGCTTAACCCGACGCTAGAGCAAGTCTATAAAACCTTGAGCCCCGATTATCAGGAGATACAAAAATTGTTACAGCAGCTGATGGTGGCGGAAGCGGAAGAGATGGAACAGATGTTGGTTAAAAAAATTCTTGGCTATGGAGAAAAGTCGGTCCTTCCCACCTTACATCTTTTACTTTCTATCAAGGGCTCTGCAAAATCATGAAAATCTTAGCCCTCACCGGCGGCATCGCCTCAGGAAAATCAACCGTTGCCAACTTCTTTACAAAACAGGGAGCGATTGTTTTAGACGCTGACAAAACAGCACATGAAGTTTATAAAAAAAAATCTCCCGTTTACCAAAAAATAAAGGCTCGTTACGGAAAAAAAATCTTAAAAAAAGATCAGTCGATCGATCGGAAAAAGTTAGCCGATATTCTCTTTCATTCCCCCCAACAAAAAAAATGGTTAGAAAAACAGATTCATCCCGCCACCATAAAATTGCTGGGAGAAAAATTACAAAAAGCGCTTCAAAAAAAACCAAAGCTCATCTTAGTCGAAGCAGCCCTCCATGTTGAAACCGGTTATTATCGCCAGTTTGATGGAATGATCGTCATCTCGGTTCCGACTCAAACACAGCTCGAGCGCCTCATCCTACGAGACAAAATCTCAAAAGCTGAAGCGAAACAGCGCCTAAAAAATCAAATCCCCTTGATAAAAAAGCGTCGTCTTGCCAATTGGGTGATTGACAACTCGGGCAATCGAAATAAAACCGAACAACAGGTCATCAAATTTTTAAAAAATTGGAAAAGCGAAAATAAAAATGAACCCCATCAATCCTAAAGGATCTTTCAAACAGAGACTCGAGTGCCCTGCTTGCCGCAAATTCTATTCCCCCAATCAGTCCCCTCATTTGATGAATTTTACTAAAGGGATCGTCCAGTTTCATTGCCGTTCATGTCATCGAGAGATTTTCAAATTAACCTTTAAGCAGTGGAATGCCTTGCATCAAGAACAACCTAAACAGGCGCCTCTACCCCCGCGTCGAGGTAGAGAAGATAAAATGAGAAGAAGATTTCCAGAGAAGAAAACAGAACCTAAACAAGAGCCAAAGAAGGAACCCCAAAAACCTTCCAATCGCTTTTATCAGTCAAATCTTCCTAACTAATTTCTGGGATGGCGGTAGATCGGTTCAGTCACCCCCATCTGCCAAGTCAGCACCATCTCCTCATCCCCTTCCTGCGAAGGGAAATCAACCCTCCCCAATTCTAAATCCCTCACCTCTCCTCCCATCGACTCAATCGCCAGCAGATGTTTTTTAAAGTCAGAATAATATTGTTGGAGTTGCTGATAAATCGGATCGGCTTCCGGAGGCAA
>JBGTGJ010000113.1:0-7720 GCA_041746775.1 bacterium | reverse complement strand
GGCGTTGGTTTGGTTGCGAATTCTGATGAGGAGGATTTGAGTAAGTCTTTGAAGAGGTGAAGCGTGAAGGGTGAAGAATGAAGAGTGGGGGATTGGGGAGAAACTAGGAAGACATGTTTCAAAGTTGCAGGTGCATAGTTGAATATCTCTGGGGGAAAAAGCTCTTTTGTAGTCACTAAAGTTGTGGCTTCACTATCTTCTAAAATAAATTTTAGTTCGTCCCATGTGAGAAGAGGGGAGGTTGGGATGGGGATAATTTCTGTTTTGATGGCGCCAAGGAACGTGATGGGGAATTCGGGGCAGTTCGGGAGGCGAAGAATCAGGCGATCACCAGCTGGAATTTTTAGACTCTGTAATCCATTGGCGATTCGGTTGGTCAGGCCTTGAAGATTAGAGAAAGTTAATTTTAATGTTTTTCCTTTGCTTCCCTCAGTAAAGATCAAAGCAGTTTTATGTTTATTAAGAAGAGATTCCGCATTCTTATCAATGCAATCTAAAGCAATATTATAAAAAACATTCGCGTTCATTAAACGACAACTTTTTCGTGATAAAGCCCAAAGACCTCGCGAAGGGTATCGCTGATTTCTCCTAGTGTGGTGTAACAACGGACGGCGTTGAGGATGTGGGGCATGAGATTTTCTGAACCTCTAGCGGCATTGGCGAGGGACTCGCGGCATTTTTTGACTTGAGCGTTGTCGCGGCGTTCTCGTAATTTTTTCAGACGTTCTTTTTGCTGTTTCTCCAACGCTGGATCGACTTTGAGAATGTCCTTCACCATTTCTTCTTTCATCTGAAATTCATTCACACCAACGATGAGCAATTTCTTATCCTCAATCGCCTTTTGATATTGGTACGCCGCCTCTTGAATTTCACGTTGTTGGAAACCTGACTCAATCGCTTTAACCGCTCCCCCCATCTTGTCGATTTTTTCGATGTAATCCATGGCTCGTTTTTCAATCTCATCGGTGAGACTTTCAATCACATACGATCCGGCGAGCGGGTCGATCGTGTCGGCGACACCGGTTTCACAGGCGAGAACTTGTTGAGTTCTCAGTGCTAGAATTGCGGAGGCTTCCGTCGGAAGGGCGAGTGCTTCGTCACGAGAGTTGGTGTGCAGACTTTGTGTTCCCCCCAAAACGGCGGACATTGCTTGATAGGCGACACGAACAACGTTGTTATCAATTTGTTGAGCGGTCAGTGTCGAACCTCCGGTTTGTGTGTGGAAGCGGAGCATGCAACTGCGTTCGGAGGCGTGGAATCTCTCCTTCATTAGTTTTGCCCACATTCGGCGTGCAGCGCGGAATTTGGCGACCTCTTCTAAGAAATTATTGTGCGAATTAAAAAAGAAGGAGAGTCGCGAGGCGAAGTCATCAACTTTCAGCCCTTTTTCCACGGCTGCTTTGACGTACTCTAGGCCGTTGGCGAGTGTGAATGCGACTTCTTGCACTGCGGTCGAGCCAGCTTCACGGATATGATAGCCGCTGATCGAAATTGTATTCCATTTCGGAACTTGATCTTTGCAGAACTGAAAAACATCCGTGATGATTCGCATCGAAGCTTGCGGGGGATAAATATAAGTACCGCGCGCAATATATTCCTTCAAAAGATCATTTTGAATGGTGCCGCTGATTTTGTCGAAACTGACTCCCTGCTTTTCTGCCACTGCCATATAAAGGGCAAGAAGGACGGAAGCAGTGGAGTTGATCGTCATTGAGGTGCTGACTTTATCGAGTGGAATTCCTTTAAAGAGAATTTCCATATCCTCCAACGAATCGATCGCTACTCCCGCTTTTCCCACTTCCCCCATCGCGCGAGGGGAGTCGCTGTCATAACCCATTTGTGTCGGTAGATCGAAAGCGACCGAGAGCCCCGTTCCACCGTGATCGATGAGATAACGATATCGGGTATTCGATTCCTCCGCTGTCCCAAACCCGGCATACATCCGCATCGTCCAATGGCGACCGCGATACATCGTCGGTTGGACGCCGCGAGTAAAAGGGTATTCGCCGGGGAAGCCAATCTTTTCGAGGTATTCTTGTTCTGGATGGTCTGGAAAAGTAGGGAGGAAGACCCGCTCCATTTCAATGCCCGAAGAGGTTTCAAAGCGGTCTCTTGATTCGGGATTTTTCTCGAGGTTTTTTTTGAGGGTTTTTTCTTCCCAGTTTTTTTTAGCGGATTGGAATTTTTTGTCGTTCATGATTTTTTATTTTTGTAGGGGCGGTCCCCAAGTGGCCGCCCGAATTCCTCGGATGCGGAGGGGGCAACCACGTGGGGATTGCCCCTACGATGGATTGCTCTCGAAATGCGCCAGATCACAAAAGATTCGATAGCGCTCTTCAATTTCTTCCTGTTTCAGCGTGCGCAACCTGTCCAAGCTAAATTGCTCGACCATAAAACTTGCCATCACACTTCCGTAAATGACCGCTTTTTTCAGATTGGTAAAACTTAGATCTTCAGTTTTCACCAAATAGCCCATCACTCCGCCAGCGAATGAATCACCTGCCCCGGTTGGATCCATAATCTCTTCAAGCGGTAGCCCTGGGGCATTGAAGATCTGATTATTTTGAAAAATCAAGGCGCCGTATTCTCCTCGCTTGATGATTAAAATATTCGGACCCATTCGTCGGATCTTTTGGCTTGCCTTGAGAATATTAGGTTCGTTGGCCAACAACCTCGCCTCGGCTTCATTAATAATGAGCATGTTGACTTTGCTTAATGTTTCTAAAAGTTGAGGGCGAAAATCTTTGATCCAATAATTCATCGTGTCGGCGGCGATAAATGGGGGGGATTCAAATTGCTGGATGACATCTAATTGAGTTTTGGGATCGATGTTTCCTAAGAAAAGAAATTTATGAGTTAACATCTTAGGTGAAAGCCGTGGAGAAAACTGCAGAAGCACGTTTAGCTGAGTATCCAGAGTATGTGCAACGTTGAGGTCGTGTTCGTATCTTCCGGTCCACCGAAACGATTTTCCAGGAAGTCTTTGTAGCCCCTCCAAATCAATCGAACGTGAACTAAGAAACTCGAGATGTTTTTCAGGAAAATCTTCTCCAATCGGTGCAACGATAGAAAGCGGAGTAAAAAAACTTGCGGAAATGCCAAAATGCGTGGCGCTACCGCCGAGCCCTTCTTCAATTTTTCCAAAGGGGGTTTCGACAGTGTCTAAGGCGACAGTTCCGACGACGGTTAATGACATAAAGACCTCATGTTGAAAGAGGCCTTGTCATTATTGAATCGAGTTGGTGAATTCAACCTTAAATGTGCAATTTTATTATTTGGGGAACTCTTGAGGTTCCTCCACCATGGGATAAGGTTCACTATCCAACGCTTTTAAGTAAGCGACCAGATCAGCTTTTTCCTGCGCGGTCAGTTTGAGCGGGATCATTCTGAAATCGAGATGAGGATTGGGTTCTCCCCCTTTGTCGTAAAATTCAACGACCGCTTCCAAGGTTTTTTCAGAACCATCATGCATATAAGGAGCAGTTTTCGTGATGTCGCGCACGGTGGGGGTTTTGAAGCCCCCTTTGTCTTTTTCATCTTTGGTGGTGTCGTATCGTCCCAGATCCGGTTTGGCTTTGTTCATTCCCACACCAAGATTGTGGAAATCGCTGTCGCTGAAATTGCTGCCGACATGACATTTGGTGCAGTTGGCTTTGCCGAAGAAGAGATCTCGGCCACGCACTTCTGACTCATTCATTGCCGATTTGTCTCCAGCGGAATAGCGATCAAATCGAGAGTTTCCTCCCAGGATGGTTCTTTCAAAAGAGGCAATCGCCTGAGCGACTCGCTCTTTGGTGATGGTGGGATCTCCAAAAGCCTTTTCAAAAAGTGGCCTGTAACTCTGAATAGTGCTTAAATCAGCCACCATCGCTTGGACGGTGTGCCCCATCTCAATTGGATTTTCGATGGGCATCAGTGCCTGTTCTTCAAGGTTTTTGGCTCTTCCGTCCCAGAACTGTAAAAGATAATAGGTTGAATTGATGATCGTTGGGGCATTTCGAGTTCCTACTTGTGCGTGAATTCCTCCTGAGACCGGTAAATTATCAGTCCATCCTTTCTTTGGATCGTGACAGCTGGCACATGAAATAGTTCCATCTTTTGAAAGTCTTTTATCAAAGTATAACAATCTACCTAGTGCGATTTTTTCAGGAGTGGGGGGATTTTCTGTCGAGAAATTAATATTAGTATCGAGACCAAGTGGAATTTTGATAACGGGTGCCCCTTCAGCCGGCAAGAAAGTTTCAGGGATTTTTTCCGCTTTCTTTTTACACATCGAAAAGCAGAAGAGTGTCAGTAGAATGGCTAAAGTTTTTCCAAAAAGAATTTTTCTTTTCACCGAAAACCTCCTTTTAACTTGACCGGGAGAAGGGCTAGATTATAACCCTTATAACTCTCTTCTACTTTCCAAACAAAGTTTTTCTCAAAGGAAAAAAATCGTGGGAGGCCACGTTGTGAAAATTTTACTCAACATCTTAAATGCGGCGACCTTTGTGTTGTTTTGTGTGGCGTTGGTTACTGGAATTCATCTTGAAAAAAATATGGCCGGCCTGGGAAGTCACTTGGGATGGGTCTTGGGGACGATGCTGTTGTGGCTTTTTACTTATATTCTTTCGATGATGTATATGTATCGGATGGAAAAATTTTGTGTGGAGATTGTGGAGAAATTTGAAAAGGACGGAAATCAGAAGGCAGAAGTCGGATAATTCTTATGAGTATATCTTCCTATCTATTAATTCTTTTTCACTTAGTTCCATGGACCATTGGAATGGGGGCTGCTTTTTATTTTGCGTTTGGGGCCATTCCGATGGCCAAACGTTTTTCTAATGAAGCGGATAGGCTGCGGTCGCTTCGTTCTAATATCAAATTTTATCACATCACTTTTTTACTGACGATGTCTCTCATGGTAGTGACGGGGGCTTTCCGTTTAACCGATTATAAGATTGTCTTTGGCACCCAATATTTTCATAAAGTCGCCTATGTGCTTGTTTTCAAACTATTGCTGTTTCTCGTCATCTACATGTTGGCTGCCTACCAGAGTTTTGGTTTGGGGCTACGAGTGACGGGTACTGGCAAGCAAGCGATGGAAGATCAGGTCCCTGCTGAACTAGTGATGGATGTGGCGAAAAGAATGCGATGGATTTCGATACTCAATCTCCTTTTGATGACCATCGCGGGATACTTGGGATTGGTTCTTAGTCGAATGCCTTATTTCTAAAATTATGCAGTTCCCCTCTCCTGAAATAGATGCCTATCTCAAAGAGTTAACTCCTGAGAGTTTT
This sequence comes from bacterium, assembly GCA_041746775.1. Taxonomy (GTDB): domain Bacteria; phylum UBA10199; class UBA10199; order DSSB01; family DSSB01; genus JBGTGJ01. The sequence continues at coordinate 2,441 of JBGTGJ010000113.1, read as the reverse complement.
GAGCTCATGAAAGAACTCGAAGCTCAAGCTGAAGAGCAGAATTTTCCTATCATTGGTCCTTTAGTAGGGCGACTCCTCTATCAATTAATCAAAATTTCTAAGACAAAAGTCATTTTCGAACTCGGAAGCGGTTTTGGTTACAGCGCTTTATGGATGGCAATGGCAATTCCGGAAGGAAGCCAAATTATCTGCACCGAATACGACAAAGCCAAAGCCGAGATGGGGATGAGGTTTCTTGAACGAGCTAAACTGCGGCATAAAGTGATTTATGAAGTAGGGGACGCCCTTCAGATTTTTCACCGTTACGAAGGGCCGTTTGATCTGATTTTTTGTGATATCGATAAACATCAATACCCCAAGGCGCTTGATTTAGGATTGCCGCGTCTCAAACCGGGTGGGCTTTTCGTGGCCGACAATGTGCTTTGGTCTGGAAAAGTATTGGATGAAGAAGATCAGTCCAAGGCAACGCAAGGGATTCGCGAATTCAATCGCAAGATTTATGAAGATCGACATCTTTTCACCAGCATTATTCCACTCAGGGATGGTGTAAGCGTGAGTCTGAAACAATGAGCCGTCGATCTTTTTTTAGATTACCTAAAATTTTTCGATTCATTCCTCTTATTATCCTAGTGCTGTGGATCAGTCGTGATCCTCAAGGCTTTATCCAAAAAATTGCAGCTGCTTTACCTTCCGAAAATGTTTCGGTCGATAATTCTTCTCAAGTTAAATCCTCTTCACGTCAGTATCGAATTGTAAAAGTCATCGATGGAGATACTCTTTTGTTGGAAGGGAACAAAAAGGTCCGGTTGATCGGAGTCGATACACCTGAAAAATATGAGAGTGTTAAATTATATCGCGATGCGATTAGGACAAAAAATGATGTGAAAGTGATCCAATCTCTCGGCCAAGAGGCTTCGGTTTTTGTGAAAGATTTGCTTCAGTCAGAAAAAGTAAGATTAGAATATGGCGATGAAAGAAAGGACGATTACGGTCGGACCTTGGCTTATGTTTATTTTACGATGCCGGAAAAAGAATTTTTTAAAAGGGTAAAAGATTCCTCGTCAGGTTCTCTAGACCCTAAGGAATACATGTTGAATCGCGTCTTAATTGAATATGGTTATGCTCATGCTTACACTAAGTTTCCCTTCAAGTATCGTGAGGAATTCATTAAAATAGAAAGAGTGGCGCGTGAAGAGGGGAAGGGGTTGTGGAGTGAATCTTCCGAATGAATTTAGTGCTTCGTTTTTTTCAACCTTCATCCTTAATTTCTGGCTCCACGAGGTGGGCCAGCATGCTTAGTGATTCTTGCCAACCGAGATAGCACATCTCAGGTGGAATGATATCTGGAACCCCTTCTTGGACAATTTGCAGCTCAGTACCACATAGAACTTTTCGTAAGGTGATGGTGACTTGCATCTCTCCAGGTAAATGAGGGTCGTCAAACTTATCCGTGTGTTTAATCAATTCATTGGGCTTGAGTTCGAGATAAGTGCCTCCAAAAGAATGGCTTTTTCCCGTACCAAAATTTGTGAACGACATTTTATAACTACCGCCCACTCGAGCATCCATTTCATGAACTTTTGCCGTAAAGCCGTAGGGGGGAATCCAGCGCGCTAAAGCCTCCGGTTCCAAAAACGCTCGGTAAACTTTTTCAGCGGGGGCTCGTAGTACGCGATGTAAGTGAATCGTATTTGTTTTCGACATTATTCTCCTCCTTTAAATTATTTCTGTGATACATTATGGCAGTCCTTAAGGTGGGGGTTAAAATGGCCAGGGAGGGAATTGAACCCCCGACACAAGGATTTTCAGTCCTCTGCTCTACCGACTGAGCTACCTGGCCGCTTTTAATGACGAATGTGGAATTCGGAATGCGGAATAAAGAATGCGGGCTAGATATAGATCGGCTTTGGTCCTGTCAATGATTTTGCTTTTATTGTCTATGGAGGAAAATAGTTATGGCGTTGCTTAATTCGTTAGACATTCCTTTGGGGAATCCTGCCCTCGATTTTCAACTCCCGTCAGTGGACGGGAAGGAGTATTCGCTCAATAGTTTTAAAGAAGCCAAAGTATTAGCAATCATGTTTATCTGCAATCATTGCCCATACGTGAAGGCAGTGGAAGATAGGATCATTCAGCTTCATCGCGATTATTATTCTAAAGGGGTTCAGATTGTTGGCATCTGTTCCAACGATCCTTCTGATTATCCCGAAGATGCGCCAGATAAACTTTTGAAAAGCTGGAAAGAAAAAAACTATGGGTTTCCTTATCTCATTGATGAAACCCAAGATGTCGCTCGAAATTATGGTGCTGTTTGCACGCCGGATATTTATGTTTTTGATCAAGAACGAAAACTCGCCTACCACGGAAGGATCGATGACAATTGGAAAGAGCCTTCTCAAGTCGCTCACCATGAATTGCGAGAGGCTTTTGATCTGCTTTTG
>JBGTGJ010000112.1:0-2271 GCA_041746775.1 bacterium | reverse complement strand
GAGGTTTAGCTCCTAGTGCTGCTGCTGCCCGGGAGCTAGGTAAGACAGGGATCATAAGCGAGACTTTGGCTTCTTTTGAAAATTCTCAATCCAAGGGACTTAATGAAAAAACTGTTTTGGTCGTGGATGAGGCTGGAATGGTCTCGGCAAAGCAGATGCAAATGGTCCTAAAAGCCTCTCAAAAGGCTAAGGCTAGAGTAGTTTTGGTTGGAGATATCCAGCAATTGAAAGCGGTCGAGGCAGGGATCCCCTTTGCCCAACTCCAAGCCAATGGAATGGAAACCGCCGGAATGGGGGAGATCCAACGGCAGACAAACCCCATACTTAAACACGCCGTAGAATTAGCAGCGGAAGGTCAAGTTTATGAGTCGGTAGCCCTGTTGGATAAAGATATTTCCGAAATTAAAAATCCTCAGGATCGTTACAAAAAAATTGCTGAAGATTTTACCTCTCTGTCTCCTCAGGACCAAGAATCCACCTTAATAGTCTCCGGAACCAATTCAGCTCGGAGGATGATTAATGAAAAAGTGCGAGAAAGATTAAACCTGGAAGGAAAGGGAATTCAGGTAGAGATCTTGGAAAGAAAAGATCTTACCAGGGCCGAGGTCAAACAGATCGAGAAATATTCAGTGGGGGATTACGTCAAATCTCGTCGAGAATATCGATCATTGGGCATAAAATACAAGGAACAATGTAAGATAATTGGGATAAAACCAAATTACATTATTTTGGAAAAATTCGATGACAGTAAGATTAATTGGGATCCTTCAAAACACAGTAAATTCACCGCCTATCAAAAGCAAAGCCGAGAAATAACAACAGGAGACCGTATCCGGTTTACTGAAAATGATCGCCAAACAGGGTTGAATAACGGCGATATGGCGAAAGTTAAGAGGATTGAAAAAAATCAAATTCATTTTGAACGAGAAGACGGAAAAGAATTTACTCTGGATAAATCAAAACCGCTTCATCTGGACCATGGTTATTGTTCCACGGTCCACGCGGCCCAAGGGCGCACTTGTGAACGTGTTCTTATGGATGCCGACGTTCATAGTCTAACTAGTTCCAAAGATACCTATTATGTTGCCCTAAGCCGAGCTCGTCTCGAGGCAAAGGTCTATACGAATGATCGGGAACGACTTCCGGAAATCATGTCACGGGAGAATGTGAAAGAAGCCGCTTTGGAAATTGATCGTGATTCAAGATCTCATAACTTCCAAAAATCTGTTCCCCATTTAGAGAAGAAAAAGGGCTATGAACTAAAAGGGAATGAACTGGAACGTTAACCTTCTAACATTTTGAATTGGGCAATCAGTGATTGCCCAATTAGTCAGGGAATTAAATAAAGGGTGCGAATTGCTTGCAGTACAAGTTTAATAGTTTTCTAGTTTGTACTATACAAAGAATTATGCATTCTTAGAGCGAGACTTTATTTAAGAGAACTTTTGAAATGAGCCTGGTTTGAAGGTGAAAAAATATATGAAAGTCCGAAATGAAAACAAATAAGATCTTAATTCCAAGAGAGAAATTGACTGATTATCTGCTCTCTACGACCCATATGGTAGGCCGTGCAAAAGCAAAGTTTTTTCGCCAGCTTGGGTTTGATGATGATTCTATTGATCGGTTTGAAGAAGAGTTGGCTAACATTGCAAAATTTGGGAAAATATTGGAGACCATAGAATCCTCCTATGGCACAAAATATATAATTGATGGTACACTGGATACACCTAGTGGAGGCAAAGCGAGGCTTTGCACCGTATGGATCGAGGACCAAAAAAAGCAGTTTTTAAGATTTGTGACGGCTTATCCTAAAAAATAGCGAAGGAGAGGTTATGTTGAAAGAACTTGATACAGTGGCATTAACCCATAGCATGAAAAAATTTGGTCTTGTCGAAGGGGACGTGGGTGCGATTGTTCACCGATATGACAACAATAGGTTTGAAGTTGAGTTTGTGACAGCGCAGGGGGAGACCATCGCTGTGCTCACTCTTGAAAAATCTGATATTCGACCTTTAGAAAAGAGAGAGATTCTTCACGTTCGTGGTCTTAATCATGTTGCAGCCTAAGCACTTTTCCAAATAGAAACGGTTCTAAATTTTTCCCACAATACTCCCACAAAAGAGACGAAATTGACCCAATATTGACCTCATATTGACTTTTGGGACAATCCCAAGAATCAAAATGAGATCGGTTATTTTTCTATTGATGTTCATAAGTTATGTGGGCTAAGCCGTGGGTCGTTTTTTTAAGCGCGGGTAGCTCAGTTGGTAG
>JBGTGJ010000111.1:0-2169 GCA_041746775.1 bacterium | reverse complement strand
ACCGAATCATCCGAAACAGCCGATGAGTCTTCCGAGTGCTTACACCGGTGTTGTGATGGATCCGACCGATCCTGCTCAGCAACAGGTTTTTGATTTTCCCACGGGGATTAAAAATCCGGAGACGATTGGGGATGCTCCCGGCGATCGGCAAACGATTGGTGATATACCTAAGGCAATGGATCTAGAATACTCAATGGCAGACGAGCCTTCACCCAACTTCACCGCCTTTGATCTTTCTGCAAAATTGATCGAGACTCTTCATAATTTAGGTATAAAATTAATCCAAGACCTCACCCAATACCACCCTTATGATTTGAAAGAATTAACCAATAACGATTTGGTTATTCTTACAAAAATTTTGTCTAACTTAGGCTTAAACTTCAAAGATCGCGTAAAGCGAAATTTCGCACCCATCCCACAAAATCTTCAGAATCGCCAAGAACTAGAAGAACCGATTGAGAAATTAGGATTATCCAAAAAAACTGAAAATGCACTCATCGTCCATGGGCGAGTCGATTTTATTGGAGAATTAGTCCAGCTCACTACAACAGATCTTCTCAGGATTGTTGGTTTGGCAAGAAAAGGGGTTGACGATATTGTTGATACTTTGGCCAAACGAGGGCTTTCTTTAGGGATGGCGTTTGAAACAACTCCCGCTTTAACCCTAGATAATTATTTTTCGAGGTCCGTTTCTGACTTAGAATTAACTGCTAGAGCTGGGGGGTTGCTGCTTAATAATTATATCAATTTAATTGAAGAACTTGTCCAATGGCCTGAAGAATATCTATTGGAAACACGACAAGTCGGCAGGAAAACAATTGATGAGATCAAAAAAAGATTAGCTGAAATCGGTTTAAGTTTTAGTACGATTAATCATGCTCCACCCTCTTACCCCATTGATTCTCCACCAGATCCTACTACTGTCCCAATCTTTCGTATTCCATGGCCCCCTCATATTGGAAGAGCTCTTTGGATAATTGGATTTAGAAAGTTAAATGATCTCACTGTTTATACCAAATCGGCTTTAGTCGGGAGACATTTTTCTTTAGCAGGGGTAGAAAATATTTCTAAAATTTTGGAAAAATATGGTTACCGATTAGCTGAGAAGACTCAAAATGAACCAAGAATCCCAATCTTTAGCATTCCATGGCTTGAAAGTACTAGAACAGCTCTTAGGTTGGCTGGATTTAGAGATATACAGGATCTTACCGTCCTTACAAAATCAGCTTTAGCCGGGAGATTTAGTGCAGCACAGATACAAGATATTTCTTGGAGTTTGGAGCGACATGGCTACCGATTAGCTGAGGAGACTCAAAAAGAATCCGCTATTTCTACCTCCAGTATTTCACCCGAAGTTGAAACGCTTTTAAAAAAATCAGTTGAAGAATTACAACTGTCCAATCAGGCACGAAAATGTATAGAAGCTGCCGGCTTTAAAACTATCGATGAGTTAATCTATTGGACCGAATCAGAACTACTGAAATCAAAATACTTTGAGCACAATTCCATTGAGGAAATCAAAGATGCGCTGAAGGAATTTGGGCTCTTTCTTGGGATGAAGGAGAAGGATTTAATGGCGATCCCGTTAAAATAACCCTAAATCTAAAGATAAGCCCGAATAGCCTTCTTAACCTGCTCAAGAAAATCTTTTGAAACATTCCCCACTCTTTCCTGCAATCTCATTTTGTTCACCAGCCGAATTCCAGGAAGGATGGTGAATATTTACTAAAGAAAGAAAATGAAGTTGTAGAGGAAACGGAAAAAGAAGATGAAGAAGAACAAAAGAAAGTTTTAGATTTGGTGCATTGGGGTGGGTTTTAGAGCTAAACTTTATTCCTTATTGTTGCAAATCCTCTCCCCATTGTGTAGCGTCCCCCGATGCTGCGACACCGACTCCTATTTCCCATTCTCATTCTATTTGCGATTACCTTTTCCGCCTGCTTTGGCGGGGTCAAAAAAACCGGTAAAGTGACCGGATATAAACCGGGGATGGTGCTGACTAAAAAAGGGTTTTATCGAGTCGGGGTTCTGCCCGAAGATTGGTCTCAAATTAATTTGGGGATTGCAGCAATTACGTTTCGTAATGCAAATCTACAGTCTGCCATTTCCACCGACGCTTATTGTGATCAGGCTTATGACGATTCTTCTTTACGCTCTCTGACAAAACAT